>NZ_CDRJTB010000073.1:0-32233 GCF_976954365.1 Paenibacillus sp. Marseille-Q9583 | reverse complement strand
AAATGGAAAATAAATACACCATTTAAAAAGAGAAGCTTCTTCTTACGCCTTTAAGTTACTTCTCCATAAGTACAGCGGCCCCCTCCAGCAACATCAAGCCACTGAGTTGTATGCTCAGTTGAACCGGAAGCTCCGGTTTCAATTCCCATGATGGACTACAAAGACCTAGCTGTTTATCCAAACCTTTTTCCCATAACTGCTGAGCATTGGCCATGATTACCTCATGAATCCTGCTAGCCTCAGGAACCTCTCTGCAAATTTGAACCAGATAACGAATCAGAATCCCTTTGAATAATCCAGTATCATCGATGCCTTCATCAGGCAACATCATATTCATCGGATCGCATAGACGATCAATACATGTATTAGCAGTTCGATTCGCATCTTCTAAGTAATGGACATCCCCCGTATTCTTATACAGCTCTAAGCCCGCACCTAGAAACACTCCCTGACAATACGTAAATTCCCAATCGAAATCGATCTGGCCATCCCCGAGTCTGTTCATTCCATCCCACACAAAACCAGTCGCAGGATCCACTAAATATGTTTTGTTCCATTCATAGATACGGAGTGCCCACTCCAGATCCTCCTGCTTTTGAAAAAGTTCATATAACCTAGCTGCCAGAATGACGGCTGGTGCATTGGCAGGTGTGTTTTTATAATCGAGCTGATCCTTCTTCCAGGCCAAACCGCCTCCATAATGTTCATTCCAAGCCGATTTTATATCCTCCCATAGATCTAGTACAGCGTCTAAGTAGGCTTCATATCCAGTAGCCCGATAAGCTCGTAACAGCGCCAATGCCGTCCATTCCATATCATCATAGTAATTATGCCTGAACGTCCCACCGTTATAAGCCTGGAGATGTTCACTCAATTCCTTGATTCTCAGAGAATATGCAGGATCTCCGCTACGCTCGTAGCCATCCACTAGAATATCAATGACATGAGCCTGCCACCAATAATAAAAATTCTCACCTGCAACGTTATACTTTCTGGGATACCATTGATTCATGATCCCCGTCTCCGCATTATAATAATTACGTTCTAGACATTGTTGGAACCACTCCGACCTATCCTGCCAGTTAAGTGCTTCTAGGGCTTCTTTTGCTTGTGTCATTAAAAGTTCACCTCAAATCTGATCCTTAGTTAATTCAGCCATCTTCTCCAATAACTTCATTGCACTAAGTTGGGAGCTGAGCTGAATTACACCAGTAGATGACAAAGTCCAATCTGTACCAAACAAAGCTGCGTCCTCTGACTTTCCTTGCTCCCAGAGAGATTCAGCATTCCTACGCAGAAAATCGACAGCTTCAACAGCTGCGACATCAGCTTTGACCCATTCTGCCGTATACCGAATCAGGATTCCTTTGAACAATCCAGCATCTCCATTTCCTTCGTCTGGAAGTACACCGCCCTTAGCCTCAGCAAGCTCATGAGCAGCAGCGGAAAAAGTTAATCGAGCAGCCTCTAAATAGGATGGGTCCTTAGTGATACGATAGAGTTCTACAGCTGCGCCAATATAGATACCTTGGTTATAGGAGTATCTCCAATCCTTATCGATCTGGCCATTGCCCGTGCGATTCATGCCATCCCAAACAAAACCCGTCGTCGGGTCTACCAGATGCTCTTTTTGCCATCTATAAATTTTTAGCGCCCATTCTAGATTCTCAGCTACACCGAAGACTTGATACAAACGAGCAGCCAGTATAGCTGCCGGTGCATTGGCAGGTGTATTTTTATAATCCAACTGTGACTTCTGCCAAGCGATCCCACCACCCATATGCTCGTTCCAGCCTGTCTGAATGTCTTCCCATAAAAGAAGGGCTGTATCTTTATAAACTTCCTCTCCTGTTGCTTGATAGGCACGGAGCCACGCGAGAGCCATCCATTCCATATCATCATACAACTCGTTGGGCCACACTCCCCCATTTCGTCGCAAAAGACCTTCATGAAGCGCGGAAAGCCGTTCGGCATACCATTCCTCTCTAGTTCGCTGCAATCCATCTACCAATACATCCACAGCATGAGCCATCCACCAATAATGAAAAATGGTATTACATTCTCCGTTTGGACAAGGTGTTTCTATATTGTACATGTTGATCGCGTCATTCCAGAATAATGAATCCAGCGCAGCTTGTGCCTGATTCGCCCGTTCCTCCCAAATCCCGATCTCCAATTGGTTCATATAAACTCTCTCCCTGATTCGATTTTTATAGAATTAACCTTTAATGCCACTGAATGCAATCCCCTGCACAAAATAACGCTGAAGCGCCAGAAAGAGCACCAATATTGGCAAAATCGCAACAAGCGCACCAGCCATCATTGGACCGTAATCCGTTTGGAAATTATAGGAGAAAGCTTGAAGTCCCATCTGGATCGTCGCTTTATCCGGGTCATTCAGTACAATCATGGGCCATAGGAAGCTATTCCAGCCCGCTTGAAAAGTAAAGATGCTTAAAGTCGCCAGTGCTGGTTTGGTCAGCGGCAAATAAATACGCCAAAATATCTTAAACTCTCCACAACCTTCGATCCGGGCCATTTCCATCATGTCACTAGGTAGGGTAAGAAAGAATTGCCGCATAAAGAACACAGCAAAAGTTCCTGAAGCTCCCGGAAGAATAATCCCCCAGAAGGAGTTCATCAACCCGTTCCCCCCACTGCCAAAAATATCGTTACCTCCGAAAAATGGAATATGACGCATGACATAAACTGTAGGGATCATCGTCACTATGCCCGGTATCATCATCGCCGCTAGCAGCACGCGGAATATTGGCTTATTGAGCTTAAAATTCAACTTTGCGAATGCGTAGCCACTGATCGAACCAAAAAACAGATTCGCCAGTACACCCGCTACAGCAAGCACAAGTGAATTCCAGAAAAAGAGGGCAAATGGAACCGTTGTAAACGCCTTACGATAGTGCTCTAAGGTCAAATGTGAAGGAAACCACCGAATGGGCATGGCGAATATCTCTTCGTCAGGCTTCAAAGATGTAAGAACACTCCAATAAAAAGGTAGAAACATTACGATTGCAATAACAATGCACACTATATAATAAATAGATTTACTTAAGCGTCTTTTTAATAACGAACTTCCACCAGTATCCATACCTCTATCCCCTTTCTGCATGACAAGCCCGGCTTATACAATGGACTCCTCCGCCTTTGTGATCCGCATGTTTATAAGTGAGAATATGAGAATCGCCACAGCAAGCACAAAAGCTTGTGCAGACGCATACCCCATTTGCAATTGATTAAAGCCCTGTTGATAGATCAGATAAACCGGAGTCTTCGTCATATTCGCTGGACCACCCTGCGTCAGCACAAAAGCTTGGTCGAACAACTGTAACGCGCCAATGATTGCCATCGTGCTGACTAGAAAGGTCGTAGGACGCAGTTGCGGCCAAGTAATATACCGGAAACAATCCAGTTTATTGGCACCGTCCAGCCTTGCGGATTCATACAAATAGTCAGGCACACCTTGCAGACCTGCCAAGTAGATAATCATATTAGAACCTACCGACTGCCAGAGGGTAAGCATTATAATGGACAACATCGCCGTCCGGGTCTCGGATAACCAAGCTGGACCTGTAATCCCAACATAGGACAACAATCCGTTAACCAATCCAAATTCAGGATGCAAAAGCCAGATCCAAACGGTAGCAGCAGCAACGGCGGATGTAAGAGTTGGCAGATAATTCAGAGTGCGGAACAGCTTCACCCCACGCCAGGTTCGACTAAGTAGAATCGCGAGGAGCAGCGAAATCAGGATATTTAGCGGAACGAAAATGATCGAATAAAAAAATACATTTCGGAATGTTTTCCATAACAAACTGTCTTCTATCAAACGGCGATAGTTATCAAAACCGATCCAATCATTTCTACTAAGTACATCGTAATTGGTAAAGCTTAAATACAGCGCCATTACCACGGGGATGACCGTGAATACTGTAAACAACAATATCGTGGGTGTAATAAACAGATAAGCCGTCCGCGCCTGATGTTTCTCTAGCTTTCTGATGGAAGCCATTTCAGCTACCCCCTCCTAAGCAAAAGGGAGGCAAGACCTCCCCCTTACTTCAAATGTCTTACTTATTACTTCACTACCTCATTATCCTTAAGCATTTTGTCGCCTTCTTCTTGTGATTTCTTCAAGGTTTCGTCAATACTCAGCTTGTTCTGCTGGTTTAGCTGCAAATTGGGTGCCAACGCGTCGGTTTCCATCACGGAATAACCAGGGTGGTTTGGACGAACCTTAGCGAACTCCAGTGTTTCTAGAAACGGCTGCCACTTGGGATCATCTTTGAAGAATGGATCTTCCATAGACGGCTTATAGCCAGGCAGATTCAGACTGGTCTTGGCCCAGAGCAATGCGTTATCCTTGTTCGCTGTCCACCATTTAATGAACTCCCACGCCTCTTCCTTATGTTTGGAGCCTTCTGGAATCACCAGACCAAATCCGCCCATAACACTGCCTTTATCCCCGTTTGGTCCAGCTGGAGGGGGAACAATTCCATAATCTAGATCTTTACCATATTTGTTATAGGTGCTGAGCATCCACGGACCGGAATACAACATAGCAACTTTGCCTGTGACAAAAGCATCTTGCCCTTCCCCAAGTCCAAGCTCAAACCCTACTTTATACACCTTATCTTTGTTCATCAGGCGATCCCAGAACTCTAGCACCTGTTTGCCTTTATCATTATTAAAATTGGTCTTTCCATCCTCCGTAAGCATGGTACCGCCAGCCTGTTGAAGGTACATATTAAAAAGCCCCAAATCCCCCATTGAAAAACCTGCAATTTCCAATTTATTGCCGTTCCATTTGGTGAGCTTCGTAGCAGCCGTTTCTAGCTCATCCCATGTTGTTGGAGGCTGAAGTCCTGCATCTGCGAGCAGCTTCTTATTATAGAAAAGAGCACGAGCATCTACGGTAAGCGGCAGCCCGTATAATTTGTCATCGTATGAAAGCTCACGAAGGGATTCGCTGTAGAAGTCATCTTTGGAAATACCGTCACGCGTTAAGTATTCGTCAACCGGATGCAGGACGTTTTTTGGAGCATACAATGAAGTTCTCCAGCGATCCCAAAATAGTACATCAGGAGTGCCGCCATTAGTAGCGGAAGTCAGGAACTTCGTGATCATATCCTGCTGCAGCACATACTTTACATGAATCTTATCCTGAGATTTATTAAAGGCATCGGCCATGGTCTCAAATTGTTTCTGTCCCTCACCGCCCCAATCCCCCCAGAAGGTAAGCTCCGTCTTTTTTCCATCACCGCTCCCTGATTCACTTGCAGTTCCGGACTCTTTACCGGTAGACCCATTATTGCCACCGCAGCCCGTAGCAAGTGAAGCTGTCATAACCAAAGCAAGTGTGGTAACCAGCCATTTTTTCATGTTCTCTATCCCCTTTAGAGTCAATTAAAAAAACTTGTAGACACTAACCCCGCGTAACTTGGAACCCGCAGCGCATAAGCACCAGCTCACAGAACATCATATTTGCCCATGAGAACCATGGACGTGTAAATTCGTCAGGATTATCTACATGAAACCCTTCATGCATAAATCCGGTGCCTGCATCCGTCTTCTCCAGCAGATTAAGCAAGGATTCCCGTTCCTCATTGCTGGTAGATGTCATACCCTGGATCGCTAAAGCTATAGGCCAGATATAACGACTAGGCGTATGTGGACTTCCAATACCTGAAGCCTCCTTTCCAGCGAAGAAATAAGGATTATTGCTACTTAGAATAAACTTTCGGGTATTTAAGTAGATAGGATCATCGGCACTCACATAAGACAAATAAGGGATTGAGAGCAGACTCGGCACATTTGCATCATCCATCAAATTCACCTGTCCACGGCCATCTACTTCATATGCATAGACTGACCCAAACTCTGGGTGATCTACGATTCCATACTGGCGTATTCCCTCATTAATCTGTTCAGAAAGTCTTCTAGCTTTCAATTCCAGTTCCTGATCCCTTAGGATCTCTCGGGCAATTTCACATACATACTCTAAAACAACCACAGCGAACATATTTGCAGGAACCAAATACCCGTATTCACAGGCATCATCGCTAGGACGAAATCCAGACCAAGTCATTCCTGTATATGCTGTCAACGTTCCTTTGCCTTCACGCGCTAATGTATCCGTAGGTGGACAGTTCATCCGTTGAAAAAGATAATTGGAATCGCTCTCATGTTTCTGTTCAGTAGTCCATAATGCAATAATTCTTTCTACACCCTTAACAAATGAATCATTAAACTGACTAGTTCGGCCCGAATTCTTCCAGAGCAGATAACCCAGTTGGATCGGATAGCATAATGAATCAATCTCATATTTTCTTTCCCATACTCCTGGGCTCATCTCTGTAAGATCCTCCTGATGGCCATTTCCATTAACTTCTTCATTGAACGCATTCGCATAAGGGTCAAGCTGGATGCAGGCGAATTGTCTTTGTACAAGTCCCTCAATCATGTCCGCAATTTCTTCATCCTCGGAGGCAAGGATCAGAAAGGGTCTAACCTGAGCGGCCGAGTCCCGCAGCCACATCGCTGGAATATCTCCGGTAATGACAAAAGTGGTGCCATTCGCCATTCTTTTTAAGGTTGTATTCCAGGTGTTAGCCATACATTTCTCGAACATTTCGGCTAATTTTGGACGATCACTCAGCTGCGCTTTTACATTAGATGCCAGTTTCTTCATCGATTCAGGGATTTCTCTGGTTGCTTTCAGTTATAATACCCCCTTTTTCTTTTTACTTTGAAGCGCTTTCACAAATTAGTATATTGTCATGTGGTTAGTATGTCAATATGTTTATTTATTGATAATGATATATCAATACTTCTATAATGATAAACATCTATCTAAAACAAACAAAAAAACCCATCCAAAGAGATAGGTTTTTATAACAACTAATTTATGGATAATCGTATAAAATCAATTAGAATTAGATGGTTTAGCAGGACCCGTAGATTCACCAGAAATCAACTCAGCTTCCAGCATTATCTTGTTCGATACAGTCTGACTATTCATAATTTGCAGTACATTCTCAACTGCAAGTCGCCCCATTTCTTCTTCATTCTGCCGCAAATGAGTGAACGCATAACCCGAGCCGAGTGGAGTTGGTGGACTATCAAAGCAAATGATCGAAATATCCTCTGGAATCCGCAGCCCAAGTCGTTCAACCGCAGTTCTAGCCAGCAGGGCAATATTATATTCCACGGCAAAAAGCGCCGTTATTGTTGGATTCTCTTGTAAATGAGAAACTAGCCGTGATATATCGTGTTCAATATTCTGATCATTAAAGGAATTAGGTAATGTGGAGGTTAAATCACTAACCCACAACCCTTTATCTACAGCTATCCCCCGCTCCGCATGTGCTTGTATAAATCCCTCCACCCGCTCCTCAAGAGCGGTCGTATCCGTTGGAGGTGGAGAGAGGAAAGAGATATGAGTATGCCCGAGATCAAATAAGTACTCCGTCCCTTTAAGTGCAGCCTTTATGTTATCCGTGCCGATCGAAGCAGCCGCTACTCCTTTCAGATGGCGATCTACCAGAACTAATGGGAAACGCCCGATCACCAGTTTTAGAATCTCAGCATTAAAAAATTCGCCTTGGGCCGGAAAAACAATCAGACCATCTACACCCAAGCTAAGCAACTTCTGAATAGACTGTTCTTCGTTCTCTGGTACGCCAAATGTTCTTCGTAGAACGAGGAAGCAATCATTATCACGGGAAGCCTGTTCCATCCCATAAATCAAGCCTGTTCCATAACTGTTGCCAAAGTCGGTAATAATCAGACCAATCGTCTTTTCCTCATGGTTAAAGGAATTAACAACAGTCCCGTCGGAGGTCGTCTCAGGAGACATAACTGAATCTATGTAGTCAACTGCCGGATCAGCCACAAACGAACCTCTTCCCGGTTTTCTCACAATCAAATGCTCGGCGGCTAACATTTCCAGAGCTTTTTTACTCGTAATCCGACTTACATTATAGGTTTCGGCCAGTTCTTTTTCTGAAGGAACCCGCTCCCCTTGTCCATAGGATTTATTAACAATAAGCTGCTTCACTTCATCAAATATTTTTTCATACATCGGTTTGGATGACGTTGTCTCATTCATAACTTTCGTTATCTCCTGACTCTATTTTTTTCATCTTTATACATAATAATATATCATGATATATTAAGTTTGTCGACATTTGTACTGAAGCAGTTGAAAAAAGAGGGAGAAGGATTCAGAGTGAAAAGCGAAAAAATTCTAATATTCGTATAGAAACAGAGATAAACCGTATTCTGAGAATACGGTTTAAGAGAGGCTAAGTAACAAAGCTCTGAATAGACTCCTTTAATTCTCGAGCGCCCATTCTGGATTCCATGCGAATTCCCACAAATGCCCATCGGGGTCCATAAAGTGACCGGAATACCCTTTTTTCCAGATGCATCACTCTATGGTCTAATTGGCTGAACTTATTCACGGTTCATTCAGAAGATTCTGCAATATCCTTAAGTACAGATAAAACCGACTGACCTTCGTCATCTTGAGATTCCTGATGGTTAGTCCCTTGTCTATTATCATTCTGTTCAATTGTCAATAAAATCTCATTTCCATCTTCGGTCAGTGTATAACTCATAATAAAGCAATTTTCCGGCTTATCTTCCAAACCTGGACGAGGTGCAAAGAGTGTGTATTTGATCAGCTTATAGGGTTCAAACTCCAACACTCTCCCCCACTGTTCGTAGATATTCCCTTCCCACTCACTATGAAAGCGAATCTCGCTACCGATTTGCCAATCTGTAATTAGATCACTCCCATACTGCCACAGTTTAACTAGTTCTGGCTTTGTAATTACATCCCACACCTTCTTCGCTGATGCTTGGATCAATACTCGGGAAGTTTGCGTGGACATTTATATCCCCCTCTAAAAAAATGAATGTAATGTGCAGCATAATCTACTATATTTTTAAATAATATCAAACCGCATTCCGCTTAACAAGTTTTTACACTTTTGTACATTTGTTCTTTTTTCGACCATAAAAAGCTTACACAGGTCTATCGTAAATGGCTGTTCAGATTATATAATAGAGACTATCTGGTATAGAAAGGAAGTTGATTTTTTTATGAAATTTGATGATTACCGATATGAGCGACCGGATGTAGAGAAATTCAAGCAAGACTTTAACGCCCTGCTGAAAGATCTCAACGACACATCACCATTAGAGGTGCAAAAAGCTTCCGTCACTGCCATTAACAAGCTTCGCAATGAGTTTGACACGATGCAGACATTGGTTAGCGTTCGTCATTCTATCAACACGACAGATGAATTTTACAAAGCCGAACAAGAATTCATGGACGAAATCGGGCCTGTCGTTCAGGAATACATAACTGACTACTACAAAGCACTCGTACATTCCAAATATAGAGCCGAGTTTGAAAAGGAATGGGGTACGCAGTTACTCCAGCTTGCTGAAGTATCGCTGCGGACGTTTAGTCCGGAAATCATTGAAGATTTACAATTGGAGAACAAACTATCAACTGAATACTCCCAGCTTATCGCATCTGCCAAGATTCTTTTCGAAGGTGAAGAGCGTACACTACCTCAACTCGCACCTTTCGAATTGTCTACAGACCGTGTTATGCGTAAAAGTGCTTCTGAAGCTCGTTTTGGTTTTATGTCCGAACACGAGGCTGAATTTGACCGCATCTATGACGAGCTCGTAAAGGTCCGTGACCGCATAGCTAAAAAGCTTGGTTACAGTAACTTTGTTCAGCTAGGTTATGACCGTATGATGCGTACCGACTATAATGCTGAAATGGTTGCTAATTTCCGCAAACAAGTTCTTGAATATATCGTACCTGTCTCCCAGCAGTTAAAGAAGCGTCAGACTGAACGATTGGGTCTAGATGAATTGAAATATTACGACGAGAACTTTAGCTTTAAGACCGGGAACGCTACCCCTAAAGGGGATCCAGACTGGATTGTAGCTAACGGTAAGAAGATGTACAAAGAACTCTCCCCTGAAACGGATGAATTTTTCACCTTCATGCTGGACAATAATCTGGTGGATTTAGTAAGCAAAAAAGGAAAACAAGGCGGCGGATATTGCACCTATTTCAGCCAATACCAAGCCCCTTTTATTTTCTCGAATTTCAACGGAACCTCTGGGGATATTGATGTCTTAACTCACGAAGTGGGTCATGCGTTCCAGGTTTATGAAAGCCGCAATATTAATGTGCCAGAATATGCTTTTCCAACCTATGAAGCATGTGAGATTCATTCCATGAGTATGGAATTTTTCGCTTGGCCCTGGATGAATTTGTTCTTTAAAGAAGATGCAGATAAATACCGCTTTAATCACTTATCTGATAGCCTTCAGTTTATTCCTTATGGGGTATCTGTCGATGAATTCCAACATTTTGTTTATAGCAACCCTGAAGCAACTCCTGCTGAACGCAAGCAAGCTTGGAGAGACATCGAGAAGAAATACTTACCACATCGTAATTATGAAGGTAACACTTATCTGGAACAAGGGGGCTTCTGGCATAAACAAGGCCACATCTTTGCCTCACCGTTCTACTACATTGACTACACACTAGCACAGCTATGTGCCTTCCAATTCTGGAAACGTTCGAACGAAGATTTCAAATCTGCTTGGAGCGATTATTTGGAGCTATGCCAAGCTGGTGGAAGCAAGTCCTTTATTAAACTGGTTGAACTAGCGGGTCTGACTTCACCATTTGAAGATGGCTGCATTAGCTCCGTTATTGGGGATATTGAAGGTTGGCTGAACAGCATTAATGATAAAGAGCTTTAATCCATACTCTGATAAGCTCATCACAAAAAAAGCAATCCTTGCCTTATGGCTAGGATTGCTTTTTAAAATTGAATGATCCAACTTCACCCATGTATGTTATCGATAACGAATCAATAAATCTATAGGGTAACGACCCGCATTGCGACCATATAAGGCTAAGCCTCCACCCTCTGCTTGAAGCTCCAAACGGAAAGTACGATTACGATCTAGTTTAGCTGCTAACTGCCCCGGTACACTTACTTTACACAGATAGCCGTAAGAGCCCGCCTCATCCAACTTATTCGCTAATGGCTGATATTGCCAAGATAATACACCTCGGCTGTCAGCCGGATCATCTGGCAAATAGAAGGAGCCAATCCGTTGACCTTCTATCAGAACATTCACACGTGAAGGATGACGTTCTTCGTCGGTCATATAATACGTATTCGGATTATACTCTACCCTAGCATCTGCACCATGCATGAGATCAAGTCCCATTTCATTTTGCTTTGCGCCTTCAACATTTCGGGCCAATACTCGCTTTGCGCTGGCTTCGAACATGATTTCGATCTCGCCAATCATCTTTTTCTCCATACCATCTGGAAGAGTTACATCATATGCATAACGACCTTGCCCAGCCCCATTGATTTTTGCGCATTGAATAGCTTCCCATTGTTGTTCAAAGTTGTGTTCTTTATACGCACCAACAGGGTAACTAATACAATCTCCATCCCCTTCAAACCTTACACCCTGTTTACCGCTTCTTACATCAAACGTAATGAAGTTGCGAGTGATTACCTCTCCCTTATTATTTATCAAAGAAACTGCTAGTACTGCAACTGCGTCCTGATCAGGCATAAGGACATAAAGAGGAGATAAATCTGCTACTCCATATCCGTCCCACTTCACTGACATATGCTCACTTTGTGTAACAACTCGTGTTCCCAAATTGTCGTACCAAAGTTCCCACTTCACATGTAAAAGCTGTCCATGATATTTATCTGAGAAACTGGAACGAAGAAGCGGAACTTTAACTTCATCCTTTGCGTTTACGGTCTGGCATGGCGGTGCATCGATCACGATAAAGTCCGGAGAATGCAGATCAGAAATCGTCATCCCGAGAACAAAGTCATCATAACCAAAATCTTTATCGCTGCCATCTAACCGATAATAACCATTGAACTCGTTCGTAACATCGCGAAATTCGGTAAACACGAAACCACATAGCTTATCATGCCGCCGGAATTCATTCATCATATAACGGTAATGCCATGCTAAATCACTATCCCCTGCCCCGCCTTCGATACCCCACACGTTACCACATTCACTGTTCATAAGCGGGGCATCAGATTGTACATTACCTCCGATACAGTTAAAGTCTGAACCCGGAAAAGTTTTGTCTACAACCTCATTCAAATGAGCTCTAAGCTGATCATAACCATTAATATAGAAATGCCATGTATTAATATCAGACTCCACATGATCATTATTACAAGGTGAGTTATCTTCTACGATTCGAGTAGGGTCAAGTTGTTTTGCCCAGCGATATTGTTCCCGAACCCATTCCTGTGTTACTTTGAGATAACTGTTCTGCTGCTGTACATCACTCGTCAGACTAGTGTCCTGAGCGTTCGTCTTCAAGCCCCAAGTCTCGTTAAACATTACCCATGAGAAAATGGATGGATGATTATAGTCTCGTTCAATAACCTCGAGTGCTTCACGTTCATACGCGTTACGTGCTTTTTCATCGGGATTTCCCCAAAAGCAAGGCATGTCTTCCATCACCAAAATACCCAGTTTATCCGCCCAATATAGTTTGCGTGGTTCTTCTGGCTTGATATGAATACGCACAAAGTTCAGTCCCAAACGTTTCATTAGATAGATTTCATCCCGCATATCTTCATCAGACGGATAAGTGAAATATCCCGTTATGTGATAAGACTGGTCAAGGGTACCGTTTAAATAAATCGGCCTACCATTGAGGGTAATCCAGCGATAACCACGCTCATCAAAGCGTACTGTTTGGATTTCTCGAACTCCGAAATAGGTACTGACTGTGTCTGTGCCAAAAGATCCGCTAAGTTGTAGTTCGCCTTCGTACAAATAAGGTGTATCTGGACTCCACAATTTTGGATCTGTTATATGGAAAGAGAGCTTAAATTCATTCTCCCCTGCGATAAGATCTATTTTCTCAGTATGCAATATAGAATTCTCTGCGAACTGCAGTGTGAAATCTGCCGAACCAGTTTCTTGTGCAATGATTCTTGTAGTTACGTTCACTTGCCCATCAATAGTGGTCACAAACTTAGCATCTTTCATATAAGTCTGAGGCCGAGATTCTAGCCATACGGGCTGCCAGATTCCGCGAATTTCTCCATAACCCTGTTTGCCACGCGTTTGGTAATCATGATCGAAGTCCTCTACTCTAACGACAATTATATTGTCTAAATCATCAACCCAGTACTGAGTAACTTCGAACTCAAATGAACCATATCCACCTTGGTGTGAACCAACATGCACTCCATTTACCCAAACATCACATGAATAATCCACTGCCCCGAATCGCAAAAATAGTCGTGTCTGTGAGTCGGTAGACTGCCATTTCAAAGCCCGCCGATACCATCCTATCCCTTTATGATCACTGCCAATACCTGATAATGGACTTACCCATGAAAAAGGAACAGTAATCTTCGAACTGTAAGCGATTTCGGAATTGGAATACCAATGTTCGCTAATTCCTTCATTGCTCGGATCAAAGCTAAATGACCATTCCCCATTCAAATTCATCCATTCGTTGCGCTGCCAATGTGGATGCGGATGTTCGGGACGAGGGATCGGAAGACTCTCAACATTCAGTACGGAAGTTGTCATGATATGAGCACAGCCTTTCAAAATAAGAAGTTGAGCTCATTTTAGCACCAGTATATATAATACGCAATGTATATTATAATTTTACAATATATAAACTTCAGTGTACAATATCCTCAACCAATCCTAACGAAAAGGAATACAACCAATGAATGATATTTCGCATGAAACGATACGGTACCCCGCATCACGCATCGTAGATGTTGCTAAAGCACTTTCTGGAGATGTCAGAGTCCGCATTCTTGAAGCCCTTGGTGACAAGCCCATGAGTGTCAGTCAACTGGCCGAGACACTTGGCGTAGCTCAACCAACAATTTCAATCAATGTACAGACCCTTGAGCAAGTTAACTTAATCTCATCTACACAGGGTGCAAATCGCGAGAAAATATGTGCGGTCACCTGCCGATCCATCCATCTCGATCTTCCTTCGAAGCTAGGCGATGGTCTGCATCAAACGGAAAAAATACATATGCCCATCGGGATGTTCTCCCACTGTTCTATTCAACCCTCTTGTGGTATGGCTGGAAAAGACGGCGGAGTCATCGGTTCTCAGGATGATCCACGGGTATTCTACATGCCGGAACGAGTTGATGCATCTCTTCTATGGTTCGCTGACTCTGGTTATGTTGAATACTATTTTGCCAATCCACTCCCCCCTGGTGTCGAGCTTGATGAGATTCGGATTTCGGCTGAGGTTTGTTCTGAAGCACCTGCATTTCGGGAAGATTGGGCAAGTGACATCACATTAACTATAAATGACCTACATGTCGGTACTTGGACTTGTCCATCAGATTTCGGTAACCGGAAAGGAAAGTTAACACCCGAACGTTGGAAGAGTGGTACAGAATATGGAATGCTGACAGAGTGGAGTATCTCAGAACAGGGTAGCAAAATAAATGGAATTGCTTCTTCCCCTACTACAATTAGCTCACTGAAGCTGGCATTTAATGAGCCCATTCGAGTACGATTTGAGATTCGCGAGGATGCCCTCAATAGAAGAGGACTTAATCTATTCGGAAGTGGTTTCGGAGACTACTCACAGGATATTATCCTGTCGTTTGTGCGTCGTTCAGTATTGGGTACATGATAACACGTAAGAATTGCACACCTGAAACCAGAGAAGATCGGAAGCTTCAGGTGTGCCAGTGGACAATGTTTTCTTTACACACCAATTACTTACGCTTATCTTCAGCTTTTTTGATATTCTCAGCCACTCTGAATTTCACGATCTTACTAATTAATTCATAGGGCATCGGCTGATTAAGAGGAAATTGAATGGATCCTTTTGCTCCTTTATAGACTGATAATTCTTCTTTGAAAGCGTCAATACCATTAGGCGTTGGATAAAAACCAATATGATTTTTGAAAGCTGCAAAATGCACCAGATTTCCGTGCAGTGTAAAAGTAGGCATCTGATAGCTAATCTTTTCAATCGCTTCAGGTGCCGCTTCTTTTATTACTTTTCTTATTGTACTAAGGATTTCCTGAATCTCAGATGGAAACTTTGAAATATAGTCATCGATCGATTCATACGTGATTTTAGCGTCCATGGTAATCCCCCTCTCTGTTTCAAGTTCACATTTAACTTTGATGAAGTGCTGCCAATGCCTCGTCTTCTGTACTCTTGAACAATATTTTATTTCCCAGATTACATTCGTAAATAAAATCATTCAGACTTTTACTATTATAGCCAGTAAATTCTCCCACAATAGCAACTCGCATCTGATAGTTTGTATACTTTTGAAGAATCTCTCCGGCAAGGCCCGTCTTTAACTCAAAAAAATCATCTGTGATTTGCTCTTTTCTTAGAATCATTTTATCGCATTCTTGATATCTCACGTTTGCCATTAGATCGAGTGCATCATTTACATTATTAATTACAATACCTTCGCAGGAAATCAACGCTACTGTTGAATTGTCT
The DNA here is from genome assembly GCF_976954365.1 of Paenibacillus sp. Marseille-Q9583. Lineage (NCBI taxonomy): Bacteria > Bacillati > Bacillota > Bacilli > Caryophanales > Paenibacillaceae > Paenibacillus > Paenibacillus sp. Marseille-Q9583. Next base: position 16,647 of record NZ_CDRJTB010000073.1, on the reverse strand, counting down.
TTACGGTTTAATGTGATTTGCATTCTAAATTGCTCCTTTTTCAATAAGAAATTCTTTTACGTTGTGGTCTCCTTGTTGGATAGCTATAGCTAATACTGATTCACCACCTTCAATTTTAGCATGGATGTCAGCTCCGTGTTCGATTAACAAGCGTATCAGCTCCACATTATCCGAATGAAAAGCTGCAGAATGCAAGGCAGTGTGCCCATCGCTATCAAAAATATGTGTCTGAGCACCCTTGTTCAATAGCAATTGGATAACACCCATATTCCGCTCCCCAGCAATTGCAGCATGAAGTGCAGTATTAGAAGGAATAAAACTAATCTTGGAATGGGATACTGCATCAACCTCAGCACCATGGTCTATTAATACCTGCACCGCTGCTTCTTTACCGAAATGTGCTGCATATCCCAAAGGTGTAAGGCCCTCGTTATTTTCCGTATTTGCAAGAGCCGGATGGAATTCTAAGATTTCTGTTAGTCGTGCAGCATCACCATGTTGTGCCGACTGAAAAACTTCATTAATACTTTGCCGTAGTTCCATTAGATTTCGCCCTCTTTTCAATTGATGAAGAAATGATTTAGCTTATTTTTTCTGGGTAGTTAAGCCATTCTCCTGCTAACAAGAAGAAACGACGTTGTCGTCTTTTAAAGCCGATAACCATTTCTCGTAAAAATATAAGGATAATGTATAGCGTGAAACTTATACTTTCAACTATTTCAAAACAATAACAAACATAAAAACAATACAAATTTATTGTAAATCAATAAATTAAATGCTAAAATCATGAAGTCATTAAATAAGTGAGGTGTTTTAAATGAATGTTAAACGAGGTTCAACCACTTTTTTAAAAGTTATTATTTTTCTGGTTGGAATTGCAGTGCTTGCTTTGTGTATCTGGTTGCCTGTGATAGCGGAAAGAGATAGAAGAGTACATCCAGATACGGCTTACTTCCTGATTCCCTTTTTAGTATGTGCTTACGGATTCTGTATTGCGTTTTCTGTTGCGCTGTATCAAGCATATAAACTATTAAACAACATCGAAAAGAACAATGCTTTCTCTGAATTATCCCTTAACTCTTTGAAGATTATAAAGAAATGTGCTTTTACAGTCATTTTCCTCATCTTGTTAGGACTAGTAAGCTTAAGGGTGCTTGCTAAAGTTACAGATAGTGATGATCCAGCGGGTCCTACATCATTATGTCTAATGGGTCTTTTAGCAACAAGCATCATCGCAGCCATTGTGGACGCACTTCAAAAGCCATTAAAAAACGCCCCAGATATAAAGCCAAAAAATGTATGATTAACAGTCAAATATCAACATTAGAATTTAATATAGCCAAAAGAAAAGAGTATTCATTCGAAGGTTATCAAATGAATACTCTTTCTTTTCAATGTATATTGTGAGCCAATTTTTAAATTAAATCAGACTTTTGAAGAAGCCGCTTAACGATCGCTGCAACCTCAGCTCTGGTCATATCATCCTTGGGAGCAAGTACATTGCTGCTTCGTCCCATGATTACGCCTGCCTGCAAGCAGTCAGCAATAGCGCTAATCGCCCAGTCAGATGCTTTGCCGGCATCGGTATATGGGTTCAAGAATCCTTGAGCGGATTGATTAGGAAGGTTAGCCTTTAGCGCTGTAATTTTCATCGCTTTGGCGATAATCAACATCGCTTGTTCACGGGTAATTTGGTCATCAGGGCGGAACATGCCATCTTCAAAACCATTGATTAATTGATATGCATATGCAGTATTGATCGCACTGTTATACCAATCCGTAGTTTTAACATCCGAAAATGGTGTTGCTGCTTGACTCAATTCTAGTCCGAGACCGCGAACGACAATCGCCGCAAACTCTGCGCGGGTAATCGCTTGATCAGGTGTAAATTGACTATTGCCAGTCCCTTCGATAACTAAACGGGAACCCATATCATTCACTGCATCTTTTGCCCAATGATTAGCAACATCACTGAATTCAAGCGGATGCCAGATTACAGAGTAAGTGCCGCCACTAAGGCTGTTGATTGTAGCAAAATATTTGCCTTCAATGACTATCACTTTAGTAGGTACATGATGCACTGAGCCATCAGAATCAATATACACACCGGTTGTAATCTTATTCGGGTCCATCCCATCCGGAATAGCAATCGTACGTTTCACATACGTATTGAATTGAGAAAGTTCAATACTCTTATCTCCGTACATGCCTCTAGCCGTAAAGTTTACTGGTGCGCCGACTAATGAAAATGATCCGTTTTGTGCAGCAGCTCCTAATGCCTTAACTTGATCGGCAGTTGGTGCGCTGATTTCAATCTGTATTTTAATATCTTGTAAAGCTACAGACTTGCCAATCTGCGCGGATAAGGCCTCAATATCAATCTGCCCAGAAGGCAGTGTAAATGTCGCATTTCCCGTTCTGATTTCAAGTATTGCTTGATTTCCCTGCATATTTTTAACCATTTGTCCGTTTAGTTCGCCAACGATAACATCAGATTTACTAGTGGCAGTGATAGAAACCACAGCACCTTTACCTTCAGCGTCGAGCTTGTCTTCCAGCTTCTTCTGGTCTAAAGTAATGGTGGTTAGCGTTTGATCATTCCGTTTACCATTCGTCGCAGTTCCCATGGTTTCCGCTTTACCATTGATTAAAATGGAAGCATCACTTGCCACAGGTGCCGGCGTTGCTGATGGAGTTGGTTGAGAAGGAACATCAACACTGGATGGAGCGCTCGGGATGACTGTATTGGATTCAGCAGATGATTCGCTAAAGCCAGCCTTATTGATGGCCTGTACCGTAAAGGTGTAGCTAGTACCATTCGTTAAGCCACTGATAGTAAGCGGACTTCCAGTTCCAGAAACCGTTAATTCTCCTGGATTAGCCGTTACAAGATAACCTGTGATTTCGCTTCCTCCATCGTTGGTTGGTGGCGTAAAGGTGATGATCGCTTGACCATTTTCTGCAGTTGCAGTTACGGATGTTGGAATACCCGGTGCTGTAATTGGCTTAGCAGGAGCCTTCACAGTAACTGTTGTTGAAGCAGTATAGCTTCCATCTTTGGTCGTTACAGTGATGATTGCTTTTCCCACACCAACTGGAGTGACTACTCCGTAAACAACCTTAGCTACTGTTTCATCACTGGAGCTCCAGATTACCCCCTTATTGGTTGCATCTGCAGGTGCGACTGTCGCTTGTAGCGTTTTATCACCTTCTCCAGCTGTTAAATCAAGTGTTGGCTGGTCTAAGTTTACTCCGGTTACCATAACAATTGGTGGCTTAGGTGCTGCCACATTCACAGTTGTTGAAGCCTTAAAACTTCCATCCTTAGTCGTTACAGTAATAATTGCTATACCCTCACCAACTGGCGTCACCACTCCATCCACAACTGTTGCAACAGTTTCATCGCTGGAGCTCCAGATCACATCTGTATCTGTCGCATTTGCAGGTTCTATTGTCGCCTTTAGTAAGGCATCTGCATCACCAGCAGTTAAGTCGAGTGTCTCCTGATCAAGCTTCACTCCGGTTACGTTCACAACTGGAGCACTCACAGTTACGGTGGATGTCGCAGTATAACTTCCGTCCGTTGTTGTTGCTGTGATCGTTGCCGTTCCAACGCCAACTGGAGTTACCACTCCATTAACAACTGTCACGACAGTTACATCACTGGAGCTCCAAGTTACTGTTTTATTCGTGGCATTAGCAGGTTCTATTGTGGCTTTCAGTGTAGCCCCTGCTTCACCCTCTGTTAATTCGAGCGAATTCTTATCCATAGTCACTCCAGTTACGAGGACATCTCCCACATCGTTTACCTGCACATTGAAGGTGTATAAACTACTTATAGTGCCATCATTTACAGTAACAGTAATCACACTGTTTCCGTAGGCATTCTTCGCTGGTGTTATTTCTAACGTCCGCCCCCCCCCACTTCCACTTACTTTCAGTCCATTATTCGGAATTAGGGAAGTATTAGAAGATGTAGCTGATACATTTAGGTCATCTCCATCCACGTCAATGACTTTAAAGGAGCGTGATACTGATTTATTTTTTTCCGTTGTAGTACTTCCCATGAAGCCTGTGTCCTGCTTCCAGCTCGCACCAGTGATTGAACCGTTCTTAGCTGAACCAGCCGGTGTATTGACAGCGATAATACCATCATTGCTATTCGAAAATTTATAGTTCAAAGCCAGATTAGGCTCTGATCCATTCAAATCGACGTTCATTTCGCGAACAATTTCGCTCTGGGTTTTAGCTTTACTCCAAAACCTTACGTCTCTCATCCCACCGCTGTAATCTCCGTCCTGTCTCCAGGTGCTTTTACCAAGCCAGTTGTTCGGACGTGCCATATTTCCAACTGTACTTAAATCCATAGCCCCTTCTGCCTTAAGAACACCATCCCAATAAATTCGTCCCTTTTTCTGACTGTGATCATAAACAATTGCGACATGAACCCATTTAGAAGTGGGGAAATCTTCAGTGACGTTAATCTCACCTTTATTGGTATACGCTATAAAGCTCATTTTTTTTCCGTTAAAACCCACAAAAATATTGTGGTTTGCCTCACTGATTGAAGATTCGAAGAATCTCATCCAGGTATTAAAACCATTGACTTTTAAATTACCTTCAATTGTAAAAGAATTCTTGTATAACAGTTGATCTGGGAACGTCACATAATCCCCATTGCCGTCAAAACTAAGATAGTCCCCACCATTCAGTTCTGTCAGATAAGGTGCATCGTTCACTGGATTTACAGTAATTGTAGCAGTGCCTAGATCTGGGTTGAATGCTGCAGAAACTGTGGTATTCGCATTTTTTTGATAATTTTGATAGCCGACTGCTGTTGTGTCCCATAGCTTAAAGTCAACAGAAGCTGTTCCGTTCCAGTCCTTAGCGGGGACAAAACGAATTTTCTCCGATTTCAGCAGCAGAAAAGCTTTAGTGTCAGACACTGGCTCGATATTATACCAAATATTTGCTTGCGTGTTGTAATATTGCCAGGCCCCATTGGTATTATCAAATGACACCACAGCAATTCCTGTTGAAGCTGGGTCAGTTACCTTACCCGACAAAAGACTAGACACAACAACGCCTGCGTTGGAAGAATCGTCTTCATTGATGGACGGTATCACAGCTGGGCTATTCACGATCCAACCAAAGTCCGATTTTGCACTCACTATTTGAGTGTGGATCGGCCCCACACCTTGCACCACAACTCCAGTGGCTAACGAAATACTAATGCCTATTTTCATAAATGATGGCTTCAAACTCTTTTTCCCCCTCTAGCTTAAATCATGTCATCATTTCGACAATAATCGAGAGTATTATACAAAATTATGATAAACGAAAAATAAACAAAAAAAGAACCTTCGAATTCTAACCGATTCGTCGGTTCTCTTTTTCTTTATACTAGTTCATCATCTTCTTAATCAGAGCTTTGAGCTTAGGATCAGGTGAAGTTCCAAGCTCCTGTTGAAGGGTCTCTTCCAATTGCCCATATCGCCGATAAGCTTCATTCATACGCCCTAGTTCAATATACAAATGGATGATTTCCTGATGGATATCTTCTCTCAAGGGATCCAATTTCAAGATTCTCTCAAAATAGTGCAGCGATTGTTGACGCTCGTTCTGCTCCATATGAAATCTAGCAGCTAGTTCCAGCAGTCCAATAAAATCCTGTTCAAGTCGGCGTGTCTTCCCACTAGCCCAATCGTATGCTTTACCTTTGAGAAAGGACCCCGTATACAATGTTTCTACTTGATTGAACCATTCAGAATCTTTTTTCGAGACCTGCCTAATTTGCTTCAGCTGTCGCTTAAACTCATACAAATCACAATAAATACTGCGTTCCTCTATACTAATTTCAGTTCTGCTGGCTTTAATAAAGCTAGTTCCGATTGCTTTTCGGATATAGTATAGGGTTGAGTTCAGATTCTTCAACGCTTTATCAGGTTCTAGCCCGCTCCATAAGGTATCGATAATTTCATCTCGGCTAACCGTCCCTTTACTAATCAAAAAGGCAAACAATTCTTCGGTTTTTGGGCTCCTTAGCTTGATGGGCTCTCTGTCTTGCGTACGGCGGTATATCTTAAGTCCATTAAATAAGAGAACTTCTATGACGGGCTGAACCGTCACACCTCTATTCATTTTTTTGATCTTATCCAAAGTTTTAGTTAAACGCTGTGCAGTTACAGGCTTCAGCAAATAATCCACAGCACTCAGTTCGAAGGCTTGCAGTGCGTATTCGTCATACCCTGTAACAAAAACCACATTAATCGATTCATCTAGTTCATGCAAAAGGGTGGAAAGCTTCATTCCATTTGTGTCAGGCATAGAAATGTCCAAAAAAGCTACATCAATCGAATTCCCCTTCACAAATTCATAGGCTTCCGTCGGATCGAGAAAAGTATCGCATACTTCAATCTCTCCACTCTGAGATAATATCCTTTTTAAGCGCTTTACTGATAATTCTTCATCATCCACGATAATGGCCCGCAGCATACTTCAACCTCCTATCCGCTTCATGTGTTGTTTGGGGATATCAAAAGAAACCCGTGTGCCTTTTCCTTCAACACTTTGAATACGAATGTTCTTTCCATAGAGAAGTTTGATGCGTTGACTAATATTCCAAAGCCCTACGCCTCTTTTATCTACATCTGATTTCATGATTTCCTCCAGCTTGTGCTCACTCATTCCGCGTCCATTATCTTCTACAACAAAGCTGACCACAGAAGAATCCGACTCTTTCACAGATATAGTTACCTTTCCTCCCCGTAAATTGGACATCAGTCCATGTCTTATAGCATTTTCTACTAATGGTTGTAGGATAAGTGGGGGAATCCGGCTATCCGTATTTGCGGTTATATCATATTCCACTTGTAATCTAGCACCAAAGCGCACTTTTTCAATATTAATATATGCTTTAACTAGCTCTAGCTCACCCTCTAAGGTAGTTAACGAATCCAACTGTTTGAAGTCAAAGCTGCTTCTCAAATACTGTGACAGCTCCAGCGTTAATTCTTCCGCCTGCTCAGGTTCTTCCACACATAATGCAGCAATTGAATTCAGGGCATTGTACAAGAAATGCGGTTTGATCTGAGAACGTAAAAAGGCAATTTCGGCATCTTTAGCTTTCTTCACAGAAGCTCTCAATCGGGTCAGGCTTTTCACACGTGCCATTAATTCTTCCGCTTCAAACGGCTTCCCCACATAATCATTTGCCCCATTATCCATGGACATTTTCATATCGCTAACTCTATTCTTCGCCGTTAGCATTAACACAGGCAGCTCAAAGGGTGTGAATCTCTCTCTAATCTTTTGCAGAACCTCATAGCCAGAAATATCCGGCATTGTAATGTCCAGTATAACGAGAAAGAAGTCTGAATTCTTCGATAACTCATCAAGTGCCAGCTGCCCGCGGTTCACAACAACAATGGAATATCCCTCAAGCTTGAACAAGTTGATCATAGATTGCAGGTTGGCAAAATCATCGTCCACGACCAAAATCGGCTCATTGATTTTACCTTGGATATATATAGGATACTCCTGGCGCGGAAAGAAAACTTCTCTATAAGAAAGAGTCTTATCCACGATTGGAGCCGAGACTTGATTAGATGTTCGATCCCATCGTGAAATAGTAAATATAAATACCGAACCTTCACCTGCAACGGAGTCCACTCTAATGTTCCCGCCATGTAACTCAACCAGCTTTTTGGTAATGCTTAGTCCGAGACCTGTTCCACCATGACTGTGAATTTCAGCTTCGCCCACTTGCTCAAAGGCCATAAAAATACGTTTCTGCATATCCGGTGCAATTCCGATTCCCGAGTCTGCCACACGAACCTCAACCCATTCATGAGTAAATCTGGCACTAATATTTATTTCACCCTGCTCCGTGAATTTAATCGCATTATCTACCAAGTTGTGCAGAATCTGAATTAAACGGTTGCCATCTGCATGTACAGGTGGAAACTCTGGAGCAACATTGTTTACGAGAAAGATCGACTTTTCTCCGAGCAGAAACGAATGTATACCGATAACAGAATCTACAACAGCTTTCAGATCTAGGGTGCTTTTATATAAGGTGATATCTCCATGCTTCATTTTGGAATAATCGAGCAATTCGTTTACCATATAAGTTAATCTTCTTCCACTTCCCATTACGATCGCTAGATTCTGCGCTTGCCTTTCGGTAACTGGACCTTCAACCCCATTAAGTAGCGTAGCAGTAATATTCACTATGGCATTTAGTGGTGTCTTCAGCTCATGAGAGGTATTGGAGAGAAACTCATCCTTAATTTTGTCCAGACCGATCAGCTGGTTTTTCATTTCATCTATCGTATGATAAGCCTCGAAAAAACGGAGAACAATCAGAACGATCATAATGATATTAAAGGCTACAATGTAAAACTGTCCTAGCCAAAGGTTTTCTTTCATCGAAAGAGCAAACAGAATGATATCTATCGAATACAGATTGATAGCAAGAATCGCCAAGAACAGCAGCAACGATTTGATTCGATTTACTTCTGGACTTCTGATATACAAGATAGCCACTCTAAACAACATCCAAATTAACATCAATTCATATACAATGATCACATAGGTAGAGAAAAGCGTGTAAGTACGAATAGGCAGGATTGCTACCAATATTATAAAGCTGCCTAGTATAATCGTTACGACTTGCGTAAGTTTTAAAGAGATTATGCTTTTGTGCATTTGGTAGAAAAATATAGCCAGAACAATAAAACACGATATGGAGCTAATATCCTTCACTTTGTATAACACAATGAACGAAAGGTTTGGGAAAAACAGTAACAGCGAACGTTCTCCAATCAAGCCATGATAGATCGCAAGCAGTAAACAAATAATAGCAAATACAAGTAAGGAGTAATCCTTCTTACGGTATAAAGCAGCCGCCACAAAGCAGATGACAAAAATAAGTGATAATGTTCCCAATATTGCAACTGTACTAAATTCACGAGCCGTACTCTTCTGCTGGTTCTCCAGCATAGCGGCTTCCTCGCCAAAAGTAAGAGATACCGGAATACCTGCATTTACATATTCATAGTTAGAAACTTGAATGATAATCTCTACATCACCTTTTTCAGACGAAAAAAGCCCAATCTGCGGAATATTCCCCGACTGGTAATCGGCAGTACTCATAGTGGGGTTTCCATCCTTAATGAGTAAATGCCCATTGACATAAATCGCACTCGAAAAGCGGATATTCGTTTTTTTCAAAGCGAATACACCGTTTACAGGTAAGTTTTTCAGCACCATCCGATAAGTAGCAGAACCGAATGCAGGTAAAGGTTGTCCATCAACCACTTTGCCATTCCATCGTGAGGGGACCTCCATTAATGCTGTAGGAGCAGGTTTGTCTGTGCTCGATTCTATAAAATGCTCAGGCATTAGCAGCTGGTTCCAATAAAATTCCCACTCACCATCTAACTTGATGATCTTTTGTTGCCCATAATCCCAAGTTGAAAGATCCATGCTCCCCTTCTGAACTTGCAGATAGTTCTCATGTTGATCATTATCTATAAAAATGGATAGTGGGATTGTTGCTAACGAGATGAAAGCAATTAAATAAATAAATAACGTCCTTTTGAGCATCGTAGGCCCCTTTTCTATGCTGATGTTAAGCTGCGCAAACGCTTGGGGCATCGTGCAACACTTGGATTATATAGGATAGGTAACGATAGATAATTCTATAAAATTTTCTGTTTTCCTTCATGTTTCGACAAATTCATGGAATGGTGATTAGCGATTACACGAAACTGAGATCCACGCTTGACCTTAGGTCAGACCTAAGGTTTATAGTTAAATCAACAAATACCAATAAAGTTAGGAGCACCTCCATTGAATCATTACATTACGATTGGTGAACTTTCAAAACTTATGAATGTATCCGTACATCAAATCCGATATTTTGAAGAGAAAGAGATTTTATTTCCAGCATATACCGATAGCAATCAATACCGGATGTACGGAATTAATGAGATTTATCAGTTGGCCCAGATCCTATTACTCCGCAAATTGAACGTGCCTGTCAGTACGATTAACAAAAGCATGAATAACTTCACCAAAAATGACTACCATCAACTTTTGGAGCAGTCTCTAAGTAAAATAAACTCTGAGATAAACCAGCTAATGTTGTTGCAGCAGTTTTTACAAAAGGTACTTAAGGAATACGAGCACTCCGACATTCTAGAAGACAAATATCACATTAAACAATTGGATACTCGTCATTTAAAAAAATGGATGGAAATAGAGCAAGATGAGTCACTCACCGCTCGAAGTCTGTTTGAAAAAAAGCCGCAACCGGCTCATTTATTTGAAACAGATCTGCATTATTTATACGATACTGAACAAGTAACCTTATGTTTTGAAAGCACTCACTTACCGGACATTATCCTAGAAAAAGGCAGCTACTTATATAAAGCATTTTTCGTGACGGATAACCAGGATATTGAACGTGAGATTGCTCAATTGGAACACTATTTAACACAACATCACTATACAATTCAGGGACCATTGATCCTTTTGGAAAAATCATATCTATCCCTATTCAACAATGACAAGCTTCATTATGAAATCCAAATTAATATCAAGCATGACACTGACGGTGTAGCATGATAAGTCCGAACAAGATAACAATCGCTCACTACCAAGAACAAGATCATAGAGCAGTGTGCAGTCTTTTAATGGATGCGTTCCATAGTAAGTTCCACTCCCTCATCTCACTAGAGGACGATGATATTGCTGAACTACTGTTTGGGCTCTGGGAGCATGATCAACAGTCCGCATCATCACAACAAATCGTAGCTAAAGAAAATGGAGAGATTGTCGGTACGCTCAGCATTAAGTGGAAGGACAGCCGAACCTCAGACAGAAGTAAATTTATATCACTTCACCATAGTTCCTTTTCACAATTATTTAAGCAATTTGGATATCTAAATGTATGTAAGTTAATGGTTGGGTTACATTTTTTGAATTATCAGCCTCGCGCAAAAGAATGTTATATCGATCACTTGGCCGTTCGATCTAGCCACCGTAATAAAGGAATCGGTAAGCAGTTGCTTAGTTGGGCAATAGATTCTGTAAACAGTCACTCCGAAGTGGACAAATTAACGCTACATGTTGCTAAAAATAATAAACGAGCTATTCATATGTACCAACAGATGGAATTTTCTATCGATCAATCAAACTATAGCGGGATTAGACACCTTCTTTTTAAAGAGGCTTATTGGCATTACATGACGAGGCGTTTACCGCTACATCCTAGGAGTTCAATAAATGAAAAAAAACATTAAATTAACCGTATGCTTGATCATTGGCTTAATGGCAGCTTCAGTCTTATTCGTATTAAATCAGCATTCATATGCAATGAATGAGCAAAAGATAGAAATCGAAACCCCTCAGGGTAAACTAACAGGAACTTTAATTCTACCCCAGCACTATTCTGGAAACGTAGGGCTAATAGTTTTTGTTCATGGTGACGGTCCCATAAATGACACATACGATGACGGATATAAACCTTTATGGGAGAAATTCGCATCTGCCGGATATGCTTCTTTGTCTCTTAACAAGCCTGGTATTGGTGGTTCCTCTGGTAACTGGTTGGAGCAAAGCATGGAAGATCGTGCTCAGGAAACGATATCTGCGATTAAATGGGCGAAGAACTTACCAATGATTGATAAGAAGTCTATTGGTTTGTGGGGAGCAAGTCAGGCCGGTTGGGTGATTCCCAAGGTATTTAGAGAAGTTCCAGACCTTGCGTTCAGCATTCTTGTATCACCTGCGGTGAACTGGATCTCTCAAGGTAAATACAATACCCGAGCAGAAATGAAACAAGATCGCTTCTCGGAACACGAGATCAAAGTGAAGGAGAATTATAACGCGCATGTCTTACAATTACTTAACGAACGAGCATCTTATGAAGATTACTTGCGTATTGCACAATCCGAGAACTTGATTTCTAAGGAACGCTGGGAATTTATCGCCAAAAACTATCAGTCTGATGCCACCGAAGAACTTAGTTACTTCAATGCTCCTGTCCATTTAGTACTCGGCGGTCAAGATATCAATGTAGATATTGAGGAAACCGAACGTATTTATCGTGAAAAAATACCTGCCAGCTTACTCTCAGTCTCTTATTTTCCCAACGCTGACCACTCTATGCTGACGAAGAAGAATGCCGCATCCCCCTTAAGGACTTATTTAACCGCTGTTTTCTTTCCACGACAATTGGTGGATGATCAATATTTAAATGATCTAACCCGATTTGTGAAGACACAACCGTAAACCTATTTCCAGATAAGAAGTCTGGCTATTGACTTTCCCCTTAGGGGAAGGTGCATAGTGGAATTGATCATTAAATATCGAAGAAATGGAGATGAGATTGTTGCTGTCCATAGGAGAATTCTCGAAGATATGCGAAGTGTCAACCAAAACGCTGCGGTATTATGATGAAATTGGATTAATTCATCCCGATGAGATTAATCCTGAGAACGGTTATAGGTATTATTCCATCAAACAACTAACAAAAATGCTCTTTATCAACCGTTTGAAATCTTATCATTTCTCACTAGAAGAAATCAAAGACATTCTGGAATGGGAGCAGGATCATTTTGAAGAGAAGCTTAGTGCAGCCCTAAATCTCAAAGAAAGAAAACTGCGAGCCAAACTACAAACTTACGAATATACGTTAAAGCAAATTAATAGTGATGTTCTAAATTTAGAGAAAGGAATATCAATGATGTCCTACCTAAATAAGATAGAAGTGCAACTTGTTAAGACCACACCAATGCTTATTCTTTTCACGCGTCAAATGTTAAGCAGTGATGATTATGCGCTTGGATATGGTAAGTATTTTAGCAAACTGTATGAAACTATTGCCACTGAAAAGCTGACCTTGCTGGGCACGCCAATAACAATTTATCACAGTAAGGAATATAATCCTGCCGGGAATGATACAGAGTTCGCCCTACCAATTGAGGAGATCGTAAAGGGAACGAGAGAATTACGTGAAGGGTTGTGTGCGAAGTCTGTTTATAAGGGACCTTATTCAGAATTAACATCGGTTTATGCGAAGCTCACAGAATGGATAGAAAATGAAGGTTATGAAATGGTGAACTCACCTTATGAAAAATATATAACAGACCCCACACACACTACTGATCCTCAGGATCTTGTTACTGAGGTGTATTTTCCAGTTAAGAAAAGATCGTAGCCACACTCATATTCACACAAAAAATTGATTAAAGGAGTTATCGATATGCACAGAAACTACTGGCAAACTCCAAATCCGGCTACCTTAGGAATAGATGCTGATCAACTTTCAGAACTAGAAGCTAAGATTAAATCCGATTATAGTAATATAAACGGAATTGTAGTGGTGAGAAATGGATGTATTGCCTATGAACAATACTTCAATGGCTATGGTCCGAATGATCTGCATCATGTGGCTTCTGTAACGAAAAGCATCTTATCCGCCCTCATTGGTATTGCCATTGATGCCGGCTTTATCAAGCATGTTGATCAGGAGGTGCTGGATTTTTTCCCCGACTATGTTCCCGACGATGCTGCTGCCAATCTACAAAAACGAGAAATCACTATACGCCATTTGCTCACCATGACAGCTCCCTATGCTTTTGAAGACTGGCACGAGCCACTGGAGCAACTTTGTAAATCATCCGACTGGGTCAAATACACACTTGATATCCTTGGCCACCAAGGGAATGTTGGTAATTTTAAATATTCCACCGCAGGGGCGCACTTACTGTCAGCTGTCATCACTCGTTCCACAGGAAAAAGTGCCCGTGAGTTTGCTAACGAGCGATTATTCAGACCAATCGGCATGACGGAAATCCCGGATTATGAGATGAAATCATTTGGGTTTGATGATTTATTTGGGGTAAATGTGAAGGGATGGGTGGAAGACCCCAATCGTATCACCACAGGAGGATGGGGACTTACGTTGTCTCCAAGTGATATGGCGCGTTTTGGTTTATTATATTTGAACCGTGGAAAATGGGAGAATAATCAGATTATTTCGGAGACATGGATTGAAGAATCAACAGCGATGAACCCTAATCATTACGGTTATTTGTGGTGGCTACGCGAAGAAGACGGGGTTTACACCTACTCAGCGTTAGGTGATGGTGGTAATGTCATTTGCTGCATTCCAGAAAAAAAACTTGTCGTAGCTATCGCCTCAGAATTCACACTTCAGCCTCGTGACCGGTGGCCTCTGATTAAGGATTGTATTATTCCGTCTGTGGTAGAGTAAAGAAGATAGAAAACATGCTGGTTGCCACTACTTCATTAACAACTAGGAGAGCAACCAGCTGTCTACAATCTAAATCATTTTGCTTCAAGGAAAAATAATATGGCCTTCGTTGCTGCTTACATCAAAAAATCCTACTTTGTGTTTTATAGCCAACTCCCGCATCGCCGTATAAGCTTCCTCAGCTACAGAATAAGCGAAAGCTGCATAGATGACGGATGTGCCAAGCGAGTAGTCAGTCAACCGGTTATCCGTTCCGGCTTCCTCCATCGCCTCAAAAATCTCATCCTCTACATTCATATTAGGAAATTGCTCGGACAACTCACTATAAAAGCGTTGAAGCGCCTCCGATAAAACTGATGGATCATTATAGGCATGGTCTTCCGACCACTGCACTTGCTGCTCATACCACTTCATAAACGCCGCTCTCTCTTGCGGTGCTTTAGACGTCTCGAACGCCATCAAATCATAGCTCATTTAAAATCCTCCTCTAAACCACCCTAATCGTGCATTTTCAGTTCCTATAGATTGTTGGGCTGTCTTGATTATATATTTAAAATCATCAGATCAATACTATAGAATCATGATTCTTACTCACCCGTTAAATATCATGTGAGCTGTGGTGTATCTACAAAAGTAACCACTGGCTCCATTACGCCATGTAATTCAAATAAGATTAGTTCATTCCCGCCTTGACGCAAAAGCGGTGCCGGTATGTAAAGCGTTTTTGTCGGACCCTCCTCCCAGTAACGACCTAGATTAAAGCCATTTATAAAAACTTGACCTTTACTCCATCCGTCCAGCCGCAAAAAAGTATCCTCAGGCTTACTGAGTTGAAAGCTCCCCCGGTAGAAAGTGGGCTGCTGACGTTCTTCGCAATCTATCGATGTGAATGATAATCCTTTAAGATCTGTGAATGGCAAGGAACGAATGGTCCAATCATGCAAAAATTGATAGCCGAGTCTAACGCCACAGGTTATGCCTTTTGGATCACGAAGCAGCGGGCCATAACTTACACGCCCCATATTCTCCACAAGGATGTCGATCTGCAGTCCCTCCGTTGGAACCTCTAATGGAATTCCTCGCGGATCCCAGCGTTCAACTGTACCGATAAAGGCCCCATTCGCGAATACAAGCGCACGATCACGTACTTCTTGAAGGACGAGCTCCATACTGCTGCGGGGTCCACTGATCTTCGTCGAATACAAGATGAACCCATAATTCTGACCCAGTTTCTCCATTGGCTCGGGACATGCTCTATGTTCTGGGTGAGACAAAACGTCTAGCTGAGTGAACAGTGGTGCCGCTTCTGTCATCAACACTTTACCATAAGCTTGTGACTTTATTAACGGCGGTAATTCCAGTGGCGGCAACGTCACATATTTCTCAATTATTTTTCGAGCTGCGTAGAATTTTGCAGTTGGCTTACCGGATTCGTCCAGCAGTGTATCATAATCGTAGCTGGTTACGATGGGCTCATATTTGTCAAAAAGATTTGCCCCATTCATAAATCCAAAATTCGTCCCCCCATGAAACATGTAGAAGTTAACAGAGGCTCCTAGAGCCAGCATTTCATCCAAAGTCTCCGCTACTTCAGATTCGGGGCGGGTATTATGCGGTTTCATCCAGTGGTCAAACCAACCATTCCAGAATTCCATACACATCAACGGTCCCGTAGGCTGATATTCACGTAATTTAGCAAAGGCTTCCTTTGCCCGTGAACCGAAATTTCCTGTGGCGAACACTCCGTCGATC
Source organism: Paenibacillus sp. Marseille-Q9583 (assembly GCF_976954365.1). Classification (NCBI taxonomy): domain Bacteria; kingdom Bacillati; phylum Bacillota; class Bacilli; order Caryophanales; family Paenibacillaceae; genus Paenibacillus; species Paenibacillus sp. Marseille-Q9583. The sequence continues at coordinate 608 of NZ_CDRJTB010000073.1, read as the reverse complement.
ATACCGCCTTGAAGCATATGATCTTCAGCTCCATCTGAAGTAAACAGCAGAACGTCCATACCGCGGGCGATCATTCCTGCTTTTAGATAATTTAAATAAGTCTTATCACTACCAAAACTTCCATATTCGTTCTCTACTTGAAGGGCAAGCACAGGGCCACCGTTAGTGCTTAACAAAGGCCGCAGACGTGGAAGCAACTCATCGAAATAGGCATCCACCTTAGACAAATAGAGGTTATCATTACAACGCAGCTGGATGTTATCGTCCGCAAGTAACCAAGCTGGCAAACCACCAAATTCCCATTCCGCACAAATATATGGACTTGGCCGCAAAATCACGTGCAAACCAAGCGCTCCAGCAAGTCTAACGAAAGCCTCGATATCAGCAAAGCCGGCAAAATTGAAGCTACCCTCCTCAGGTTCATGTAAGTTCCAAGGAATATAGGTTTCAACAGTATTTAATCCGCAAGCCTTCAGCTTCAGCAAACGATCCTGCCAATATTCCGGAACGATCCGGAAATAATGAAGCGCACCAGAGAGTAACCGGATGGGTTGTTCGTCTAATATAAAATGATCCCCTGATATGGATAACTTCCGCATATAATTTCT
>NZ_CDRJTB010000072.1:0-32406 GCF_976954365.1 Paenibacillus sp. Marseille-Q9583 | reverse complement strand
CGTAACGTTGTGTCACCCTCACGCATTTCGTTACTGCCAGGGCAGCGGCTGAACTTCCCTGGCAGTGTGGAAGCCATTCATGCTAATCACGGATACGAAATGCGGCGCAAATAGGCCCTACCCTGAAATTTCAATTATAAAGGAGTCTACTATAACATGGCACGTTACACCGGACCTAAATTCAAACTCAGCCGCCGTCTGGGAATTTCCCTTAGCGGTACAGGAAAAGACTTGAAACGCCCTTTTCCACCAGGACAACACGGAGCTAACCAACGCAGAAAAGTAAGTAACTACGGAATGCAGCTTTTGGAAAAACAAAAACTGCGTCACATGTATGGTTTGGGAGAGAAACAATTTAAAACTCTCTTCACTAAAGCACAAAAGCTTCCAGGTCTTGCGGGCGAAAACTTCATGTTCTTGCTTGAAAGCCGCTTGGACAACCTAGTTTACCGTCTTGGATTTGCTAACTCCCGTGCTGGTGCACGTCAGTTGGTATCCCACGGACACGTAACTGTTAACGGCAAAAAAGTCGACATCGCTTCTTACCGTGTAAGCTTGGGCGACGTTATCGGTCTTCGCGAAAGAAGCCAAAGCATGGCTTCCATCAAAGAAGCTCTTGCTAACCGTTCCCACCTTCCAGCTTACCTGGAATATGCTGAAGGATCTTTCGAAGGTAAATACATTCGTTTGCCAGAACGTTCCGAGCTTTCCCAGGATATCGATGAGAAACAAATCGTCGAGTTCTACAACCGTTAATATCTCGCTTATAGCGAGTATGACCAAAGCCTCCGGATTTATCCGGAGGCTTTTTGTTATTCTAATAGGTAATGAACACTCCGACTGCATTCAAAATCGCCAATTTGTGCTATAATAATTCCGTTAAAAGGAGGAATTATCGTCGATGGTTCAAGAGAACAAGAAAAAAAACGTAAAGAAGCCTTCACCCCGCAGATCCGGGCTTAGCAGGTTCGGTTCTGTAGTTAAGTGGATGTTTATTCTTGGCATAATAGGCATTCTGTTCGTCGGTGGTGCAGCAGCAGGATATGTCACTTCCATGGTGAAAGATGAACCTGTTCGCTCTGAGGAAATGATTCAACAGCAAGTCGGACAAAATGCGATCACCGGATTCGCATACTTCCGTGATGGCGCACCGATCGGCCAGCTTCGTACAGAAGAAGATCGAAGGCTCATTCAATACAACGACATCCCCCAGATTATTATTGATGCAGTTCTCGCTATAGAGGACAATAATTTCAATGAGCATAATGGCGTGGATTTCAAAGGCACCTTACGTGCCGTCAAACAAAAGATATTAAATGAATCCGTTCAGACCGGAGGCAGTACACTTACTCAACAGCTCGCAAGACGTGTATTTCTCAATCTGGATCGAACAGAAGATCGTAAAGCAAAAGAAATTCTACTTTCACTTAGACTAGAGCGCTTCTTGACCAAGCAAGAGATTTTAACGGCTTATCTGAACAAGGTTCCGTTCGGTAATGGCTCGAATGGCTATAACGTATTTGGGATTAAAGCTGCATCCAAAGGTATATTCGGTCTGGATGATCTAGACAAGTTGAATATTGCCCAAGCGGCGTATTTGGCCGGTCTTCCACAGCTCCCCTCCGCTTATTCAGCATTCAATGGCGTTGGAGAATTCAACGCAAAGGCGTTCAATAGAGCTATGGATCGTCAACAGCTTGTACTTCGTCGTATGCTAGAGGAGAACAAGATCACTACCTCCCAATATGATGAAGCACTCAAGTTTGATATTAAAAGCTCTCTCGCTCCTCACACTAAGAAAGCCTATGCTACATATCCATACCTAATGATGGAGACGGAGCGTAAAGCAGCTGAGATTCTTTTGTCACTAAATGAAAAGAATAACAGCACAGCTGATACCACTAGCTCTAGTGATAATGCCATACTTCTTGAGGAAGCAAGACAACAGTTAATGACCGGCGGTTACCGAGTCTATACCACGATTGATAAGAAAGTATACAGTGCAATGCACAGTATTTCCGAAGATAGTAGTAATTTCACCAAGGACAGCAAAACAAAAGGTGTTGAACAGACGGCTGGCATATTGATCAATAACAAGACCGGAGCCATTCTCGGTATGATTGAGGGCCGCGATTTTAATATCGAGCAAATGAACTACGCAACCCAAATGGTCCGGCAACCCGGCTCTACGATGAAGCCGATTTCAGCATACTTACCTGCCTTAGATGCAGGACTGATTCAACCTGCTGGAATCTTAGATGATGCTCCAATCATTTTGAAGGATGGCGGGAAAGGCTTCCACATCCCTAAAAATGCTAACAATCGCTATCAAGGTTTAGTTACGGCTCGCTATGCACTTAATAAATCCCTCAACCTACCGGCGCTTAAACTTTTTAACGAGAAGGTCGGAATAGAGGATGCTTGGGCCTTTACTAAAAAGCTAGGGATCACTACACTCACCGAAGATGATTACAGAGCGCAGACTGGGGTTATAGGCGGTCTTCGATACGGTACATCCGTTGAGGAATTAACCAATGCCTATTCCGCCATTGGCAATAAGGGAGCATTTAATGATGCTTATATGATTGAGAAGATTGTGGATTCGGAAGGCAAGATCGTTTATCAGCACAAGGTTAACCCTGAACAAGTATTCTCTGAGCAAACTGCTTATCTAATGACCGATATGCTGCGTACAGTAATCACAGAAGGTACTGCAAGCACAGTAAGAAGAGATTATAAACACTTTAAAGACGTTCCGATTGTAGGTAAGACTGGCTCCACTCAGAACTATGGAGATGTCTGGTTCATGGGCTACACCCCTGATGTCACACTTGGCATGTGGGTTGGTTATAAGGAACAAATCAATACCCTTACAGGAGATACACAAAAACGACAAGCACAGACCTTATGGGCTAAAGTCATGAATGCTGTTATTGATAAGCAGCCAGACTTGTTCGTTACAGACAAATTCACACAACCTGAAGGAATTACCAAAAAGACAGTTTCCGCGTACAGCGGTAAGCTGCCAACGGCTCTAACTGACAAATTCACAACGGATCTTTTCAATACGAAATATGTACCTAAAGAGAGCGACGATGGGATTTCCAAAGCCAAGTATATTACTTACAATGGCGTCAACTATATCCCACTCGAAGGTACACCGGAGGATTTCCTGAAAGAAAAAATCGTCGTTAAACGTGAAAAGCCGATCCAGGAATTAGTTAAGGAGCTCTTGGCAGCCTTCTCTAAGATGAAGGAGCATAAATCGCTGGAGTATTATATGCCAGCCGATGCTAAGACAGATTTCCCTACTGAAGTCGATCCACGCGTGGACGACGGTACTTCGCCTTCTGCTCCTGGAAATGTAAGTGTCTCATACAGCACTGGAAAAGCTGTGATCAGCTTCTCCCCAAGCGGCTCTCCAGATGTAGTAGGGTACCGCTTATACCGTTCTTTAAACGGCGGGTCTTTCCAGAAACAAGCTGTAATTATGGCTGACGAGAGCAAGGTATTCTCGCCAGGAACGCCTGCGAGTGCCAATGCAACATTCTATGTCAGTGCTGTTGATGTCGCAGGTAATGAGACAGCTTCTGGTAGCGTTGCTGGAGGCACTACACCAACTCCGGAAGCAACACCAACTCCAGATCAGCAACCGGAGACAACGCCTCCTACAGGCTCTGAGAGTACACCAGGAGAGGATATCGAAATTCCTGGAACCATTCTACCTACGCCTACTTCAACGCCATCTGGCGAAGGTAGCAGTAACGGAAACAGTAATAGTGGTACAGCCGGCAATACGACTGGAAACCATTAACCGGTAGTCCGAAGAATAACTTCACACAGCAAAACACCGTTCCCTTGAATTCATTAGGGAACGGTGTTTTTTATGATCCATTCTAATCTTCTATCGTTGATAAATCGCCAGTTGGGAGATGAAGCTCCCAAGCCTTTAATACACGCCGCATGATTTTACCTGATCGTGTCTTAGGAAGTTTATCCTTAAATTCGATCTCTCTCGGCGCAGCATGCGCAGACAGTCCGGCTTTAACAAATGCCGCGATCTCCTCTTTGAGAGCAGCTGTAGGAGTATAGCCTTCTCTCAGCGAAATGAAAGCCTTGATAATTTCCCCACGCACCAGGTCTGGTTTACCAATTACACCCGCCTCTGCCACAGCAGGATGCTCTACCAATTTACTCTCCACTTCAAAAGGTCCTATACGCTCACCAGAAGAGTTGATAACGTCGTCAATCCGTCCTTGAAACCAGAAATATCCATCATCATCCATATAAGCAGAATCACCAGAAATGTACCAACCAGGAATACGGAAATACTCCTCATACTTCGCCTTATTGTTCCAGATCGAATTCATCATGGATGGCCAAGGCGTCCGTATTGCAAGATTCCCCATTGAGAATGGTGGGAGAACATTGCCTCGATCATCTAAAATCGCTGCTTCAATGCCTGGCAACGGACGGCCCATAGAACCTGGTTTGATATCCATTCCAGGATAATTACAGATCAGTTGCGCTCCCGTCTCTGTCATCCACCAAGTATCATGAATGCGCTGGTTGTAGAACTTATCTCCCCATCGCACGACTTCAGGATTTAACGGTTCTCCAACAGACAGGACATGGCGCAGGCTGCTCAAATCAATTCCCTGAATTGAACTCTCTCCTGCCCCCATCAACATACGAAATGCTGTAGGTGCACTGTACCAAATACTAACCTTATTTCGTTCAATCGTCTTATACCAATCCTGAGGACTAAAGCGTCCCCCTCTCACGACATTCGTTACCCCATTTAACCAGGGTGAAAATATTCCGTAAGATGTTCCTGTCACCCAGCCTGGATCAGCTGTACACCAGTAAATATCATCTGGACGTAGATCCAGCACCACTCTACCTGTATAATAATGTTGAATCATTGCTCTTTGCACATGATAAACGCCTTTAGGTTTTCCTGTAGAACCAGATGTATAATGCATGATAAGGCCATCGTCCAGGTCAAGCCATTCCAATTCGAGCTCAGAAGATGCGTTATCCATCTCCTCAGTGAAACCTAAGTTACCTTGCCCGATATCAGTGGTACCGCCTACTAGAAAAATATGACGCAAATTCGGAAGCTCATCTCGCTTCACACGATGAAGTAGTTCAGGTGTAGTAACCAAAGCAACCGCACCACTATCTTCCAGCCGGTCCTTAACTGCTGTTTCCATAAAGGCTTCGAACAGAGGGCCCGCTATTGCCCCAATCTTCAGAATACCTAGTAAACTAAAATATAGTTCCGGTTGACGAGGCATAAAAATAAATACCCGATCTCCCTTACCGATACCATATTTACGCAATACATTTCCGAACCGATTCGAACGTTCCTGCAGATCGGCAAATGTATAGGATTCATCCCGCACTGCATCACTGTAGAGCAGGGCCGTCGCCGATCCCCGTCCTTCTTGAACGTGGCGATCCACTGCTTCATGAGCCATATTAACCTTTCCAGTGTCATACCATGAGAAGTTACGTTCAACATCCTCCCACTTAAAATTGGCTACTGCCTGGGTGTAATCAGACATATTGGAGCTCTGCACACGGCCAGGCAAAATTTCGCTATGGACTTGACCCATCACTCTTGCCTCCCTCACTCGTTTGATTTAAGCTTTAAGGGTAAGACTCTTCTCTTAGATAATGATGTCAATGCAATGAATGTGAATTTTTTATGTCTGAATTAGTATAACATAGCAAACGTTTACATTCCATATTTTATCATTCGAAAGGAGCACGGCATGGAACATCGTAAAATCCCTGTCTCCCATACGCTTTCATATAAAGGTAGAACAATAACAGTAAGTGGCCCCCGATCTCCAGAGGACCTTAAAGCCCTCCACATGCATCATGATCTCGATGCCTTCCGCAAGCCGATTGAACAGCAAGAAGCTCTCATAGAGATTGCTAGCCTACCAGAAGGTCGTATAATTACAGCTGTAGAGGATGGCACTATAATAGGCTATGTAACCTTTCATTATCCGGATGAAATGGAGCTTTGGTCACAGGGTGGAATGATGGATCTAATTGAGCTTGGTGCTATTGAGGTGAGTAATGATTATAGGGGAGCCGGACTAGGCCGGCTGCTGATTTCCACTGCTTTTGAGCAAGAGCAATTGGAGAATTGTATCGTCTTTACAACAGAGTATTATTGGCACTGGGATTTAAAAGGAAGTGGGCTTGATGTGTGGGCTTATCGTCAAATGATGGAGCGGCTAATGAAAACCGTAAATATGGTTTGGTATGCTACGGATGATCCCGAAATCTGTTCACATCCAGCAAACTGCCTAATGGTTCGTATTGGACAAGAGGTACCTATGTCCTCACAGGAGACTTTCGACAGGGTACGCTTTAGACAGCGCTTCATGTACTAAACGAGTATTAAAGGTGCTGCAACATATATTCTAATATAGAATGTGAGCGCCCTGAGGCTTCTACCGTGAACTCCTTAAAACTCACAGTTGATGAACCGTCAGATTTATCAGACATCGAACGAATAATAACAAAGGGAGTGGCGTTCATCACACACACTTGTGCAACCGCCGCCCCTTCCATCTCCACGCACGCTCCATCCAATTCCTCTCTTAATTTGGCTACAATCTCCGCATTAGAAATGAATTGATCACCTGAAAGTACTTTGCCGACCAAGTACTTTTGGCCTAACTCGTTACACGCCCTCTCAGCAAGAAGTACCAATGAAGGGTCTGCCTGAAAGACAGAATTATCCTGATAAGGTATTTCACCTTTTGAAAATCCAAGTGCTGTAGCATCCATATCATGCTGAACACAAGTAGAGGATATAACAATATCTCCAATGTTCAATTCAGGGTGCACAGCCCCAGCAACCCCAGTAAACAACACACGAGACACACCAAAGAAATCCATTAGAATTTGTGTCGTAACTGCTGCATTCACTTTACCTACCCCAGATTTACAGAGCACTACAGACTTTCCTAATATATTTCCTATGTAATAATGAATTCCTGCCTTGACCTTCGTCTCCTTATTCTCCATCCTTTCTAGTAATAGCTTAATCTCTTCATCCATCGCACCAATTAATCCGATGATTTCAGGCAAAGATAACGCCTCCTCCAATGATTTACTCTGTAAAAAACATAAAAAGCTCCAAAAGGAGCTTTTTACGGAAATACTGTTTAGTTCTTAAATTACTTATTCAGATGATTAACAGACAGGCGGAGAATCGTTTCATGAGGTAAGATAACCCGCGGATTCTCAACCGTCTCTTTCTTCATGAGTTTCGTCAAAAGTCTCATTGCTACCGCACCTAGATCATACATAGGCTGGGCTACAGTTGTCAACAATGGACGAACCATCGAAGCCATACGGATGTTATCCACACTAATAATGGAGAAGTCATCCGGTACCTTCAGGCCTTCATCCTGAATACTGTGAATTGCACCAATAGCCATCTCGTCGGTTGCGGCAAAAATAGCGGTTGGCTTCTTCTTGAGTCCAAGGAAATACTTCATGGCTTCGACACCAGATTCATAGCGGTAGTTACCGATACGTACCAAGTCTTCTTGATACTCAATTCCAGCCTGTTCAAGTGCCTTCTTATAACCATGGAAACGTGCATATCCATTCGCAGGATCCTGGAGTGTACCACTGATCATTGCGATTTCTCGGTGACCGTGACGAATCAAAGTATTCACTGCATCAAAAGCAGCGGTTTCATGATCGATGTCAACGGAGGGATAAGTTCCCTTCTCATCCCGTGTAGCACATAGGACAATCGGAACTGCAGAAGTCTGGAAAGCTTGAATATGTTCTTCGGTTACCGTACCACCCATGAAGAGCAGACCATCGACCTGTTTCTCCAAAAGGGTATTGATGACACGGATTTCCTTTTCTTTACGCTTATCCGCGTTACACAATATAATATTGTAATGATACATGTTCGCGATATCTTCAATCCCGCGTGCAATTTCTGCAAAAATCGAGTTTGAAATATCAGGGATGACAACCCCAACGGTTGTCGTTTTCTTACTGGCAAGTCCTCTCGCCACGGCATTGGGACGATATCCCAAACGCTCAATCGCTTCAAAAACTTTCTTCCGGGTCTGCGGTTTCACGTTAGGGTTATTGTTCACAACCCGTGATACCGTAGCCATAGATACGCCTGCTTCTCGAGCTACATCGTAAATGGTTACCGTCAAATTACTCTCTCCATTGCGATAAATTTTATCGTTCGACTAATTAAAAATATGATACGACACTTTGTACAATTGTGCAATGATAACGCTTCATTTTCCTTTCAAAATTTCTTTCAAGGCTGAAGACGTAACCCCTAATTACAATTTTTGACTAGTGTAGGTTTCCCTATTCACGAGCACAATAATGTAACTTCTATCTATCGTAACAAAAAGTGAGTGAAAAATCCAACATTCCGTGAAAGTTTTTCATTATTTTCACAGAATGTTTTAATAATTTGCGTTTTTAGTCGTTTGGAACGTTAATTGAGACAGTCTTCGACTAGTTTCTTCCATCCAATTCTGGTCTTTAAGCCCCTCAGCTAGTCGGTATAGGTCTAGTAACATATCCACTCTAGCCTGAATTGTCTCTCGGATAGCCAACTCTAATTCTTGAAAACCTCCGACAATAACCTCTGACAAAGCTTCTTTTAGGACACTAGCTAATTCATTTCTTTGAGTAAACGAAAAATCTTGTCTTGGCACATCCGCGTTCAATTCTTTCACTAGCTTTCCTAGATCTGCTTTAATAAACGACAAGGGCTCATAACTAGTACATTTCGGACAAGTATAGACAGGGACATGTGTAATCTTCACCCTTGTATTAAAAATCAATGAATGCATATGTAAGTTCATGAGGCCACCGCAGCTGCACAACTTCTCCATTAAGTTATCTGTATACATCTTCTACACCTCTTGCAAGAAATGAATTAAGTACAAAGTATGACTTTTCAATTTCTATATTCGACCTCCCTCGATTAAAACCCTCCTTAATTGCATATAATGATTAAATTGGCAATTCGTCTATAATTTACAACCCTTCAGATGACTTCGTATTTTAAATTTGATAGAATATGAAGGATCATGTGATACGAAAGGAACTTAACAAAATGAGACTAGCTGGAAAAAAGGTCATAGCACTCGTAGACGATGAATTTGAAGATTTGGAGCTCTGGTATCCCGTGTACCGAGTAAGAGAAGAAGGCGCTGAGGTTCACTTGGCAGGTTTGGAAAAAGATAAAACATACATCGGTAAATATGGTGTGCCTGCAAAAGCGGAGTACTCCTGGGACGATCTTAATGCCGCAGATTATGACGGGATTTTAGTTCCTGGCGGCTGGGCCCCTGATAAAATCCGTAGATACAGTGCCGTACTAAAGCTAGTGCAGGATTTCAATGCAGCTAAGAAACCTATTGGGCAGATCTGCCACGCAGGCTGGGTATTAATTTCCGCTAAAATTCTGGAAGGTGTAACCGTCACCTCCACACCCGGCATCCGTGATGACATGGAGAATGCCGGAGCGATATGGAAAGATGAAGCTGTGGTTACGGATGGACATATTATTTCTGCTCGTCGCCCGCCAGATCTTCCGCCCTATGGCAAAGCTTTTTGTGATGCGTTAGCTGGGGAATAAACAGTAGAAATAAAGTTTAAAATCAAACAAGCCCTGTCTCTCCATTTGAGGAACAGGGCTTTTGATTTGATTCGCTCGACTTTGGAGCTACTTACTTAATTCGAATGGACGCTTTCTCCTTGATTTTGTTTGGATAAGAATTAAACCAGAAAGTCAACGGTTGGGGTAGCGTTTCCTTGCCTACATTGAAGAGATAGGTTACTGTAGTTCCCTTACTACTTTCATTAAACTCTCTATATCCTGAGTAATTATTTTTGATAGTTTCCATCATATGCCCGCTTCCAGAGCTATCTTCAAAATAATCGCTCAATCCAAAACCTCTATCATTAAGCGAGTCCTTCTCTTCTTTAGGAATAAAGTAATCTAACACCAGAATTCCCTGTTCTTCGTTCTCCATTCGTTTGGAAATCGTCAGATTGCTATCCGGTACCTTCAGAATCTGCTGTGTTTCGGTATTAATCACAAGCTCAAGCTTAGATTGATCTAGAGCAGAAATCCCTTCAATTTCAAACTTAATCGGATCATCAGGTCTCATATTATCATTATGATAAATATTCGATCCACTTACCCACATTAATTCCTCTTGTTGCTGTCCTTTTCCGATGACAAGCTTAGGTGAAAGCATATTAAATATCCTCATTGTATTCTTTTGGTCATATCTTTCCCGCATATAAATACCCGTAGGTCCAATATAGATATTCTCCATATTAATTTGCTGTCCGGCGATGGACAGACTATCCTTTAGATCAACTCTTTTTCCTTGAATATAAACCTTGTTGGTATCCATTGGAATCTGAATGTTTAAAGATTTAAGCTCACCGCTTGATAAAGCTGGATCATCAGGTACTGGAAACAACCTTAGAGAAATATTCAACGGGTCTTCCAACTCATCCTGATATTTATCCCATACGATTTGCTCGTACATACGAGTTGTCCCAGGAGATCCAACATCTTGTGCGTTAATAGTGCTAAACCCGCTGTATCCTGTGCGATAAATATTACTTTCAGGAGTCTTTTTCAAGGATAGCCCAAACAGCTGCATTTTCCGATCTGTATTGTTTTCAATTGTATACAGAACCGCAATTCCTCTTCGATCGGCCAAAATTCCATTAACCGTCCACTTTATTCCATCCACCTCAGCTGAAGAAATATTCACTTCCTTCATCATCCCTGCGTCAAGTGCCGATGTGATGGTCAGATTATTAGCGATAGTCGGGCGGAATACTTCAAGCGATCCCCAGCTTTTTGGTGGTAACTGCGCACGAACAGGATTGGCCATCTGATGTGCCCAAGGTACAATAATTAATAAAGCGATGGCTAGGACCGCCAACGCAACAACAGCGTATCTTTTTCTAAAAGAGAAACTTTTGTGGCTACCTTGCTGCATCCCCTTGTGAATCGCGGCATCCAGCTTAACATCCGGGATCTCCTCAGCCTCGACATCAATTCTCTGAAAATAATCGTTAAGCAGCTTTTCTTCAGACTCAGCCATAAAATAGATCTCCCTTCCGTTTCATTCTGTCACGCAGTTGTTTCAGACCTTTGTTGAGCCATGTCTTTACGGTACCCTCCGGTTTATCGAGCACCTCTGCAATTTCTGCAAGGGTCATATCCTTGTAATATTTAAGTACAAGCACCTGGCGATACTTCGGCTTAACCCCATCCAGCGCTTGTTCCATGTCCAATCTGCGGTCGCTTTTCATCTCCATAATCCCTATATCACTTCGAGTAGCTTCTGTGACAGCATTCCTCTTTCTGCGCTTCAACTCATCATTACAACAATTGATCAGAATGCGAGTTAACCAAGGAACAAACCTTTCGGAGTCCTTTAAGCTTTTACGTTTAATCCATGCACGACAGGTTGCCTCCTGCAGAACCTCTAACGAATCCGCCTCGTTTCGCAGATAGCTGTAAGCAATGCTGTAAAGCTTTCTTTTCTGTTCAGCTACCAGCTCGTAGAATGTATCTTCTTCCGTAGCATCTATCTCCATTTCGTCTTTAATAATGTGTTCCATCCTTGTTTTGTCCTCCCCCCTTGCCTTCACGCATAAATCATTCCTGTACAACACGCTCTATGTATAGACTGCGCTGAAGCGCAAACGGTTTTGTTTTTTTATAACAATCTATTACAAAAGAAAAAGGCTCGGCAAGAATGCCGAACCTTGATGTGGACTTGATGATGTAGCGCTTGATCACTATGAAGAAGCTTTCTCCTTTGTTTCCACGCTCGTTCCAAGCGTAATACCGCTTTTCTGAGCATAAGCACTTAGGATTTCTTCCGTTTCCGAGCTTGTACGATGATGGAAGCAAGCTTTGGCAACCCTTGTAGCGTCTATAGCCAGTGTATTCAGGGTACGGTGTTTAACCTTCAGCAGTGCCTGTGGCGACATGCTTAGATCACTAATCCCTAACTCCAGCCAAAGTGGCAAAGAACGCTCATCTGCCGCCATTTCACCACATACACTAATATCTATTTTTGCATTACGCGCTGCTTCTACAGTCATACGGATCATTCGCAGAACCGCTGGGTGATAGGGATGATACATGTGCGCAATTTGTTCATTCATTCGGTCTACGGCTAGTACATATTGCACCAAATCGTTCGTACCTATACTGAAAAAATCAACTTCCTCCGCCAGTAAATCCGCAATCATAACCGCAGCTGGAACTTCAATCATAATACCGACTGGAATATTCCGATTAAACGGTATGCCCCGTAGCTCCAGTTCAGCCTTCACTTCTTCCAGTACAGCTTTTGCTGCTTGTACTTCTTCTACGGAAGATATCATAGGGAACATTAGCTTTACATTCCCATACGCACTCGCCCGCAAAATGGCTGTTAGTTGAGTTTTGAACATATCTTGTCGATTCAAGCTGATTCGAATGGCACGATAGCCAAGGAACGGATTCTGCTCTTCTGGCAGCTGGAAGTAATCCAGATGCTTGTCCCCGCCTATATCCAGCGAACGGATCACAACCATATTGCTGCCTACCTTCTCGACAACCTGTTTATACACTTCGAATTGTTCATCCTCCGTCGGAAAAGAACTGCGATCCATATAAAGAAACTCTGTACGGAATAGACCTACACCCTCGGCTCCATACTTGAGCGCTAAATTCAGTTCTTTGACGGAGCTGATATTACCGGCCAATCGCAGGTTAACGCCATCTTTAGTGACGGCATCGACTGTAGCAAGCAGTTCCAGTTGTTCTTTCTTTTTATGCTGCTTATTCCGAAGAGAAACATATTCATTGATCGTTACCTCATCAGGATGAATTTGCACAGATCCGGTGTCTCCGTCTATCACGAGCATGTCTCCGGTCTGAATTGGGTTAGATAAATTATTCTCCAAACCTGCTACGAGCGGAATGCCCAGCGCACGAGCCATAATGGAGGAATGTGAGGTTTTACCGCCCATCATAGTAACAATACCTAGAACATAAGTTGGGTTCAAGTGAGCTAACTGGGAAGGAGACAACTCCTTCGCCACGAGAATATACGGCTGTGTATCCGATGGCAGCGTGACCTCAGGAGCACCTAAAAGATGCTTTAACAGACGGTTACCGACATCCTTGATATCCACCGCCCGCTCCTTCATGTATTCATCATCCAGCAGATCAAACATCGCTACAAAATGATCAATTGCTTCCTTAACAGCCACTTCCGCCGCCTTATATTGGCGTTCAATAATCCCCCGGATTTCGCTCATAAACACCGGATCATCCAAAATCGCCAGATGAGCATCAAAAATGCTGGATTCCTCCGGACCGACTACTTCTCTGAATTCTTTTTTGATGAATTCAATCTCGTCCTTAGAGGTACGGATACCTTCGTATAAACGCTCAAACTCCTTAGCTAGATCCACTGGGTTCACTTGTGTGTCTGGTAAACTCCACTCCCAGTTCGGTAAGACAAAGGCCTTCCCGATAGCTACACCTGCTGCTGCGCCTATGCCTTGTATCATCCTTCTATCCCTCCAACGTTACTTTCATGTAAGACTACGGACATTACTGAAGATTGCCCCTTTTTAACATTTTTAAATGGAGCATAACTCCATGATTTTACTCGATCAGGATTCGTAATCACCATTGGTGTAGCCAGTGAAGCTGCATGCTCACGCAAATAAGCGAGGTCGAATTTAACAAGCAATTGACCTGGTTCCACACTGTCGCCTTCTTTTACAACAGCCTCAAATGGCCCTTTAAGCTGCGAAGTGTCGATCCCTATATGCATAAGTACCTCCAGCCCTTCCGGCGTAGCAATACCAACGGCATGCATTGTAGGATAGACATGCATAACCTTCCCGAATACAGGCGAAGTAAGCTCCCCTTTTTCCGGCAAAAATGCAACTCCATCACCCACTAGCTTCGCTGCAAAGATGTGATCCGGCACTTCCTCAATGGGCATCATTCTACCCTGCATAGGAGAACTGAACAGCACCTGCGGTAAATCACGAAGCATTAGCTTATTAATCTCCTCGCGGATCAACTCTGAATACGTACCAAATACTACCTGGACATTCCCGCCACCGAGCTTGATAATCCCAGCGGAACCAAGACCTTTAAGCGCCCCTGTATCTATATATCGATCATTATGGACGGTTAGCCTCAAACGAGTGATACAGGATTGTACTTGTACGATATTCTCCTTCCCACCAAGCGCCTCCAAAATCAGTGGTGCCTGATAAGGGATGTTGCCTGCCCAATCACCAAGTTCAGAACCTTCTTCACGCCCTGGTGTCGGGATCTGAAAACGGCGAATCGCCCAGCGGAACAAATTATAATACACAATCCCATAACCAATACCGATCGGAATCAAGAGCCAAGCCCTCTGTGACAGATGCAAATTCAAAAAGAAGTCAATCGCTCCTGCCGAATAAGAGAAGCCGTGATGAATTCCCAGCATATAGGTCAGTACCATAGCGAGGCCAGACATTACTGTATGTATCGCGAATAAATACGGAGAAGCAAACAAAAACGCGAATTCAATCTGCTCCGAAACCCCGGTCAGAAAACAGACCAAAGCCGCTCGCATGAAAGTCTTTTTAATCTTAGGCTTCAAGTCCTCGCGCGCTTCCTGAATAATAGCAAAAGCAATGGCTGGTAGTGCGAACATCATAATTGGAAACAAACCCGCCATAAATATGCCCGCCGTAGGATCGCCTGCAAAAAAACGTGGCAAATCCCCCTGAACGACAGTGCTACCATCAGGAGTTGTAAAGTTTCCAAACTGAAACCAAAACACATTGTTGAGAATATGGTGAAGACCGAAGGCTGTTAGTACTCTATATAGCACTCCATAAATAAAAACGCCAAATCCGCCTGTCTGCAATATCCCTTGAAAAAGATCATCCAGTCCTCTTTGCAGCAGTGGAGAGATCCCTAACATCACCCATGCAAAGCCAGCCGAAAACAATCCCATGAAGAGCAAAACAAAACGCGAACCTCCAAAAAACTGTATCGCCTCTGGAAGCTTGATATTTTTGAATCGGTTTTGAGCGATACCGGCAACTACACCCAGCAAAATTCCGATAAGTGTTGCAGGTTGTACAAGCCCGTCTCCCATATGGGTAACAATCCGGTCGTAAGTGAACATTCCAGCCAGTGCTGCAAGACCCGCCGTTCCAGCTTGATTGGATAATCCCCATGCTACACCCACAGCGAACAAATAAGGCATAAAATAAAAGATTCCTTGCCCAGCGTATGTAGCCACTTCGGATACCGAAGAAAGTCCCCATGCAGACCAAGGTAAGCTGCCCAAACTAAGCAAAATGGCTGCCGCCGGCAGTACCATGGTAGGAAGCATTATGGCTCTGCCCAATTGCTGCAATGATCCGAGCCAATTCAAGGCTACCCTCTCCTTTCTTTCTATATTGAATGGTAAGCGCTGCGGGGGTTTTTGTCAAAATAAACTGAAGGAAAAGATCAGGGTATATTTAAAACAAATACACTCTCACTCCACAATAAAATCACCTGGAAACACAATTCTCTGGGCTCAGGATTCCAAAGCACTAAAGCAAACAACACTAAAGTTGGTTAAAACCGATAAAAAGTTACTCCGTATGAATATGCATCTGATAATGCTTCAAGTGAATGAGTCATATCTATTGAATTAATTTTTGTCTGCTGACGGAGTCTCTTTCTTTTGCTGCCGCTGATTATAAAAGAAGTTAATTGTACTTTGTGCAACTATTTATATCCTAGAAGCACTGAAATCCATATAAGTGTACTTTGTGCAATTATTTTTAATAACTTCACCCTTTTTCTTACCTTTGGAATGTAATAAGTGTACAAAGTACAACTAAACCACATTAGAATAGAAATATTTTAGAAATAGTTGTATATAGTGCAATTATTCTACCACTCCTACCATATTTGATCTGGTCGCATAGCTTTCACCTCGTATTGTCGAACCCGTTCTCCCGTAATTACAGGCTTTATTAGTCCCTTCTCACATAAAGATTGCAACAATCTGCGCGCCGTTCGAAAGTTAATGCAGAAATGGGTGGTCACATCTTTTGGACGGATCGCCCTACCCAGTCGCCAAGCCAACCGTAGAACCTCCTTCTCCTCAGACAAAATATCCACGCCTGCAGATTTGCGCGCCAAATGAGGTGCCAGCACCAATTGCAAAAGCATCCGGCACACCTCGGGGCGGTGCTGAAGATCATCAACAGAAAAATGAATCATTTTCCACCTCATTCCGGTCAGAAAAGTATCCCGATTAACTGCATAGTTAAATCTCTCGCGGTCCATGTCCTTCACATGGCTTTCAGTCCAGAAACTGAGATTTACGGTTCCAGTCGTACACTTCGTATTCTGGATGCAAATCATCAAAGCTCTCAAACAATGGCCACCATACATTCTGCAAGAACAACTTCTCCGCATAATTATGTCCTCTAACCAGCCTCCCCCTTCTTTCTCCTGATCTTTCAGTCAAGTGCTTGTTAATGAACATACCATGTGCTTCTTCAAATTCCATTATGGTATCCTCCCCTATAAAAATAAAAAAACGCCCTTCACCGCAAATCATGCGGATAAAGGACGTTCTTCGTCTAACTTCAGTATAACAAGCTCAGTTAGTGATTTGCATTAGAAATTGCACAGTCTGTGCAGCCAATCGTAATCAAACGATCCTTTTGATCTTGGCTGTTCTTTAACATTAAAGTTGCAACTACTTCAGCGCTAAAAAATTTAGTTCGCTGGTTTGTTAGTTCGTTCTTTTGTCTGTCGACTCGTATGCTCGCCGGTTCATTGTTCTCTCGTTGTTGGTTCGTTTGTCGGCACGTAAGCTCGTCAGTTCATCGTTTGCCCGTTCGTCGGTTCGTTCGAAATCCCTTGACACACGCTCTGATCATCACTTTTTTCAATAGTCAGATAAAGTGTTGAACTATCGAACCTTATGCCCGACTTCGCCCATGCATCGTGATCGCTTCTTCCACCTTGATACAACGGTCCATAATCGCCGTCATACCGTGCTCAGCGGCGATTTCAGCAGCTTCCTGGCTGATTATACCCTGCTGAAGCCAGAGCACACGTGCGCCGATTTCAGCGGCCTCCTGTGCGACCTTTGCGCAGTATTCGCTTCGACGGAACACATTAACAATGTCCACCGGCTCTGGAATTTCCGCTAACGTATGATAGCACTTTTCTCCCAGTATTTCACCATCAACCAATGGGTTTACAGGAATGATCCGATATCCCCGACTTTGCATAGCACCCGCGACCATATAGGAGGTACGGTCTGTTTTGTCAGACAGGCCAACAACTGCAATATTACCAGCAGAAGCAAGGATATCCCCGATCTGTTCCCGACTTGGATTCTCAAAGCTCATACATAGTGCCCCTTTCCATAGTTACACTTTATGATCCTTATTTAACTGAAGCTAAATTCGCTAGCTCTCTTACTTCTATTGTACCCACTCCACATTCGCACCAAGCGCACGCAGGTGATCAAAGTATTGCGGATACGACTTAGCGACATGGTGAGCATCCTTGATCAATAGTGGTTTACGCGCTCGTAAACCTACTACTGACAGCGCCATAATTACACGGTGGTCGTAATGCGCGTTAATGGTCACACCACCTTCGACGCCTTCAGGCATGCCGTGAACGATAATTTCATCGCGGCGCTCCTCAACATTGGCTCCTGCACGAGTCAATTCTGCCAAGTAATCAGTTATACGATCACATTCCTTATACCGAAGGTTCTCAACGTTATAGAATCGTGAAGTGCCTTCAGCAAATACGGCAGCAGCTACCATAGCCAGCACTGCATCGGTGGCAGCATCTCCGTCGAATTCAACAGCTTTTAGAACGCCGTTCCCTTGTACGTGAACTGTTCCATCTTTATGAGTAAGCGGTACTTCCATCATACGCAACACATCAACAATGGCTCTTTCTCCCTGCTTACTCTGCTCCATAAGCCGATGTACCTTAACATCTGACTTTGTCACAGCAGCAGCCGCAAGAATAGCCGCAGAGCCAGGATAGTCACCTTGAACGGTATACGTTTTTGCCGCATAGGCTTGACGACCTGGCACTTTAAAGGACATATAATCATCCGCCGCATGAACTACAATTCCAGCCTGCTCCAGTACTTCTAGTGTCTGACCTACGACAACCTTTGATTTCAAATCATCAAGGACAATAATTTCACTATCTTCATCAAGCAATGGTGTCAAGAATAATAGAGCACTTAGGAACTGGGAGCTGACAGCACCCGAAACTGTAATTCTACCCCCAACAGGTTTGCCTCCGCGGATCGTGATCGGCAACTTACCTTCATTATGCTCTACCTTCACACCAAGCTGTTCTAGAGACACGATCAGGTCGTCATGTGGACGTTTGCCCAATGAGTCAGGATACGTGTTTACGAATGTAACTTCAGGGCTCAGCGCAGCAACAGCCATTAGAAAACGTAGTACTGCTCCAGCATTCCCCACATTAAGTTCCTTAATATCCTTAGGTTTGCGACCAAAGCCTTGAATCACAATCTTCTCATCATCTTCCGTGAGTACAGCTCCCAAATCTGCAATACAACGACGGATGGCATCGCTATCTTCACTATGTGCCGGATGATAAATCGTACTTACGCCTTCTGACAATGCGGCAACCAGCAAATAACGAGTGGTATAGTTTTTGGAAGAGAGGGCCCCAAATTCTCCTTGCAGGGATGGCGTTGGCCTAACAATAACGTCCATAATATAAACTCTCCTTAGTAGATATAGTTGTATGTAGTGCTCGTTTGACAGGGTATTCCATGCTTGTGATATCATTAAACCATTCTTCTGATGAAAAGAGGTCACAACCATGCATAATGTTCCACAAATTACACCGCAAGAATTGCGGCAGTGTCTAGAGACAGGGGAAGACCTTGTACTCATCGACGTTCGTGAAGACGAAGAGGTTGCCTTCGGGATGATTCCCGGTGCACAGCATATCCCCATGGGAGAAATTCCACACCGCACTGAGGATATTCCAAGTGATGCTAAAGTGATCTTCATCTGCCGTTCCGGCGCTCGAAGCCAGCGTGTCTGCGAATATCTACAGCAGTTTGGCATTCAAGCTACAAATTTAAACGGCGGTATGATTGAATGGAATGAAACACTCTCTTAAAAGCTCAGCCGCGGTAATGCATTAAAATATATTGCGACACTTCTGCCGCTGTCAGTCCCGTTGTATCGACCGTGTAATGCGCGAACAGGTAAGCTTCATGACGGTCTTCCATGATACGTCTAACCCGTTCTTCTGCATTGCCGGCGAGCAGCGGACGATTCTGATCTCCACTAACGCGGGCAATAATCTCTTCTTCTGTTGCCGTTAGCGCAACCACATGCCCTTTACTCAGCATTAAATCTGTATTCCCCGGCGCCAATACCGCGCCACCACCAGTAGATATTAATTTATTCTCAGATTCTAGCATACGCTTTAGTACTGCTGTTTCCACGCTTCGAAAGTAATGCTCTCCATCTTCCGCGAAAATTTCTGCAATACTTCGGCCTTCAGTTTCAACAATGACATGATCTAGATCAACCAGCTCGTATCCCAGTTCCTCGGCCAAAATAGCGCCTACTGTTGACTTCCCAGTTGCCATCATCCCTACTAAAATAATGTTCTTATTTCTTTGGTCTTCGTTGAACTTTTTAAATTCTTCTGTATCCCCAGCCATGTCTATCCTCCAACCGCGATATTTGTCATATCATAACACAGGGTCAAAACATTAGACAATCTGCTTCACATAGTAAATACACATCAAAACTTCAACAAAAATGGCCCGAAAGCCCCCCCCATTTCTGGTGAAGCAATTCGGGCCACTTTTTTAAAATATAAGAAAGTACAAGTTTCATGTTATACAATAACCTTATATTTCTCGCATAAACGCTTCTACCGTCCTTTAGGGACGCCGAAGGCGTTATTACTTATAACCGTAACAAACTAAATTATTCAGCTGACATCCAGTTGTGGTGGAAGACGCCTTCTTTGTCTACACGTTTGAACGTATGTGCGCCGAAGTAATCGCGTTGAGCCTGAAGCAGGTTCGCAGGCAGTCTTTCTGTACGATAGCTATCATAGTAAGCCAATGCGCTGGAGAATCCAGGTACTGGAACACCCATCGTTACAGCTGAAGCGATTACTTTACGCCATGCGGATTGGTAATTGTCCATAACATCCTTGAAGAAAGGATCAAGCAATAGGTTCTTAAGATCTGCATTGTTCTCGTAAGCATCCGTAATGTTTTGTAGGAAACGGGAACGGATAATACAGCCACCGCGCCAAATTTTAGCCAACTCGCCATATTTCAGATCCCAACCGTATTCGTCGGAAGCTACGCGAAGTTGAGCGAAACCTTGAGCATAGGATACGATTTTACTTGCAAACAATGCTTTACGCACGTTCTCGATGAATTCAGCTTTGTCACCATCAAATGGTGTAGCTTCTGGTCCGTTAAGCACTTTGCTTGCTTCTACGCGCTCATCCTTCATTGCAGAGAGGAAGCGTGAGAATACGGATTCGGTAATCATGGACAAAGGTACACCAAGATCCAGTGAGCTTTGGCTTGTCCATTTACCAGTTCCCTTTTGGCCAGCGGAATCAAGGATCACGTCAACCATTGGTTTACCAGTTTCTTCATCATACTGAGCAAAAATATCTGTAGTAATCTCGATCAGGTAGCTGTCGAGCTCACCGCTATTCCACTCTTTGAAAATGTTGTGAAGTTCTTTTGCATCCAGACCTAGAACGTCTTTGAGCAGCTGGTAAGCTTCACAGATCAATTGCATATCACCATATTCGATACCGTTGTGCACCATTTTAACATAGTGTCCCGCACCGTCTGGTCCGATATATGTACAGCAAGGCTCACCGTTAACTTTAGCTGAGATTGCAGTTAGGATTGGTTCAACTAGCTTATACGCGCTTTCTTGACCGCCAGGCATAATGGAAGGACCTTTAAGTGCTCCTTCTTCTCCGCCGGAAACGCCAGTACCGACAAAGCGGAAACCTTTTTCTTCCAGATATTTACTGCGACGAACCGTATCAGGGAAATAAGCATTTCCTCCGTCGATAATAATGTCGCCTTGATCAAGATGCGGCAACAGTTGCTCGATGGTAGCATCAGTAGCTTTACCAGCTTGAACCATGATCAGAATTTTGCGCGGTGTTTCCAGCGAAGCTACAAATTCCTCAACGGAAAATGTGCCTACGAGGTTTTTACCTTCCGCCTCAGCAAGAAGATCATGAGTCTTCTCCGGTGAGCGGTTAAACACGGATACGGAAAAACCTTTGCTTTCGATATTTAGAGCCAAATTCTTGCCCATTACCGCCAAGCCAATAACGCCGATTTGTTGTTTTGCCATCTGGTCCTCCACCCTTTGCACCCTATATTTTTGGGAAATCCATTTCTCGCAGTATAAGAATACCACCCTTTATCAGAGACAGCAAAGCCTGCCCTGCGAATAAAGATCAAATTCATCGACAAAATCATTGCCAATATGAAAATGATCACAATGACTATTTTAACGTTTTTAGCGCCAGAAGTGAACCCCTGTCTGCAAGTTCTCAAACAAATCTAAGACACCCCGAAATTCGGGGCGCCTCTAAGAAACTTATTTCGGCACCTTGTTTACCATTCTAACATATACAATTCCTTCGTCAAAAAGGTAAGCTGAGCTCGGCATTTCTCCGCGCGAATCATATCCTCAGCCTTAAGTGCATCATTTAATCGATCCAGCTGCTCATCCACTTCAATCCTGCGCTGGCGAATTCGTTCCTCTCCTTCAACAGAATAATAGAGCTTGGTCAGCTCCTCATCTGTGAGCATAGGACCCTTCTGGTATAAGACTCGCTGCTGATAACCCGAGATTTCGACAAGACGAATCACTTCGCCGAACAAAATATTTTCAATAATAATCTGACGGTCCCGGAAGCGCTTTACAATGGCATGGCCTCGCATGTCCCCAATTAACTTCTCCATCCATTCTGACAAGCGAGCATCACGAATCATATAGTCACCCACGAGTTTATAGCCATCTTTGATCCTTTGAAAACGTAATTTCACCAGCTTACGACCCGTACGGACCGAAATCACAAAAACCTGTTCGTTCTCGCTCCAATATAGGGAATAACCTTTTTGAATCAAATCCTTGATCAGGTCCTGGATATGCTGTCTGTCGAAACGCAGCTCCAGGTTACAATACTCGACCTCGTCGTTTTTGTTCACGGCACTCCCCCCTAACTACTTCACATCTGCAAAGCCAACTCAATTATTGAATTCTTGATTATTTATGGCTGCCGGACCTCTTCAAGTAGTAGTTACTTTTGCGTTCGTCTTAGTCTTATTTTATACTTCAGTTTATGTAGCGGTAACTTGGTTTATTGACTATTTTTACCCGCAACAGACTTTCTCCAAACGCTGATTGAGTTTTTATTTCTTTTAGCCCTTTTAATTCCTAAAAAAAAGCCGCTGACAACTAATTCTCAGGTTGTCAGCGGCTTTTCACATCTAAGGTCAACTAGTTTTAAATTTCAACTTCGTTCTGTGTACAATTAGTAAATGCAGCCCAAAGAGTATCAACATTACAATTGCACTCATCAGAAACGGAACACCGTGACCTACATGGTCCCATAGTCTCCCTGATATCACTGGTCCTGCCACCATCCCTGAGCCTTGCAAGGTCAAGAAAAGCCCCCACACAGTCCCTCGTTCCCCCTTAGGCACTTGCTTAGCCAGAAAGGCATTCCATGCTGGGAGAATAAGAGCGTAACTTATACCGACCAATGCCACCGCGATAAAAGCAAGCGGGAGCCAGCGTACCTGTGAGAACAGAGCAAGGGAAAAGGCGGCGAGCAAAAAGCCAATGTTCAGAAACACAGTTGTTCCTATTCTGTCTACCAGCTTGCCTGCTGGAATTAGAGCGAGCACCGTAATCCCACCACCGGCAATCAGAAGTAGGCTAAACTGATTTGGACTAACATGCAACTCCGTACGTGCAAACAAGGTAACTACTGGGGTCATCAAGCCAATGGCAAAAGCCTGAAGAAATAAGGCTGGATATAGTAGGCGACTGACTTTAAGCGTCGTTCTGACCTGATGAAGTGTTCTTTTTATACTTTCTAATGGACTGATTTTTTTACGCTCAATAGCTCCGCCGAGCCCCTGCATGTCCCTTACAACTGCATGAGTGCCATTTGACGAGATTCTTTTAGGTAGAAATAGGGCAACTACAACTACTACAGCAGCACACCCTAGCAGGACCAAAAAGGCTACACGATAGCTTTGTCCACCCTGATCCATCAAAAAATTCACTACGATCGGACCGATTCCCGTTCCTGCGAGCGATGCCATCTCTACAGCACCCATAGCTGCACCACTGCTGCCGCTTTTAGTAGATCCTGCCAATTCCGTTATTCCGGTCATCACACAAGGCCAAAGCGGGGATGTCCCGATCCCAAGAATAAGACAGGCAATCGAGAGCGTAACTGCTGTTTTGGCATATATTATCATTCCAACAGCTACTAGGATCAACAACAAGGCACTTGTCATGGTCCAGCGAAATCCTATGCGCTCCATAACCCAGCCAGAAGGACTGCGGAATAGATTATCCCCCAAATACTGGAGTGCAAAGGCAAAGCCTACTACCGTAACAGATAGACCCAAAATATTCTCCATATATACGGGTAACAAAGCGACAAGTAGCGACCCTTTAACAAACTCAACTAAAAAAATAATTACCCACATCTCCATGATAAATGGCGACGTCAAACTGATATGTGTACGTTGCGCAGCTTTTGTGGACATTCTATCACATCCAAATCCTAGTATTCTGTAGATTGTTTTGTTATACTGATGCTTGCCTTAAATTTTAATATTCGCGAAAGGTTGTGACAGCATTAAATGAATCAACACCGTACTCCCCTCTTCACAGCTTTAAAAAAGCATGCCGCCGGCAATCCCGTTCAATTTCATATCCCGGGGCATAAGAAGGGGCTAGGAACCGATGCCGAATTCCGTGAGTTTATCGGCGATAACGCTCTATCCATCGATCTAATCAACATCGCACCGCTTGATGATCTACATCAGCCAACTGGAGTAATCCAGGAAGCTCAGAAGCTGGCTGCGAAGGCTTTCGGCGCCGACTATACGTATTTTAGCGTACAGGGCACGAGCAATGCCATCATGACGATGATCCTCTCTGTCTGCTCACCGGGTGATAAAATAATTGTGCCGCGCAACATTCACAAATCAGTGATGTCGGCCATTATCTTCTCCGGAGCCAAGCCTGTGTTTGTCTCGCCTGTTCAGGATGAGAATCTCGGGATAGATCACGGCATAACGACCAGTTCGCTGGAACGAGCGTTAAGGCGTCATCCAGACGCCAAAGGAGTTCTAGTAATCAATCCCACGTACTTCGGTATATGCGCCGACCTGCGTTCGATTGTCGACCTGGCTCACCGTTACGGTGTACCCGTATTGGTGGACGAGGCACATGGAGTACTGATTCATTTTCATGAGGATCTGCCGGTATCGGCCATGCAGGCCGGAGCGGACATAGCTGCCACCAGTGTGCATAAACTTGGCGGCTCCATGACGCAAAGCTCGGTACTGAATCTTAATGCTAAGACGGG
The DNA here is from genome assembly GCF_976954365.1 of Paenibacillus sp. Marseille-Q9583. Taxonomy (NCBI): domain Bacteria; kingdom Bacillati; phylum Bacillota; class Bacilli; order Caryophanales; family Paenibacillaceae; genus Paenibacillus; species Paenibacillus sp. Marseille-Q9583. The sequence continues at coordinate 7,616 of NZ_CDRJTB010000072.1, read as the reverse complement.
TCTGATTAACCCGCAACGGGTACAGACCATTATGAGCATGCTGACTACAACATCCACCTCATATATTTTATTAGCGTCTTTGGATACATCAAGACGTAATCTCGCGCTTAACGGTCATGAGATGGCGGAAAGAACCATCAGACTGTCCAACTACGCACGCGATACGATCAATACGATCGAAGGCCTGTACAGCTTTGGAAAAGAGATCCTTGGGACAGAAGCAACATTTGATCATGACCCAACTAAACTCAACATTCATGTGCGCCATTTAGGGATCACAGGATACGAAACCGAAAACTGGCTGCGCGAGAAGTACAACATCGAAGTAGAACTAAGTGACATGTATAATATTCTTTGCCTTATTACCCCAGGTGATACCCAAGAATCAGTAGATAAATTATTAGCTGCACTTCGGGTGTTGTCCGCCATTCATTACAGCAAGGGTGAAATCTACGAACTTAAGGTTCAGGTTCCAGAAATTCCACAGCTTGCTCTGATTCCAAGGGACGCTTTTTATGCGGATACGCAGTTAGTTCCATTCCGTGAATCTGCTGGCTACATTATTGCAGAGTTTATATATGTATATCCGCCTGGAATTCCTATTCTTCTGCCTGGCGAAGTTATCACTCAGGATAACATCGATTATATTATTGACCATGTGGAGATCGGACTTCCGGTTAAAGGTCCTGAAGATCGCAGCATCACGAACATAAAAGTGATTGTAGAAGCCGATCCTATTTCCTAAGACCCATCATTTTCCTAAAAAACTTCATTCATTTATACAAAAACCCGATACCATAATAAGTATCGGGTTTCTGTATATAAACATCAACTGTCATATACACAATAGAACAGCTTAATTTAGTCGCTAAAATCTATTCTTGCTGAGCAAGCAGATTGTTGTAAGCTTCTTCAACAGCTTTCCATTCTTCTTCATCTTCGATATTGTACAATACCATTTCTTCGTCTTCTTCTTCCATACGCAGAATAATGCCATCCGCTTCAGGATTTTCCTTTTCTAACAGCAGCGCGTATAGTTTCTCACCGATGTCGAAAGTTTCAACCAATACCATTTCAACATCTTCGCCCTGCTCGTTCGTCAAGGTCAGCACAAACTCCTCGTGCTCATGGTCGTGATCATGCCCGCAACCGCATGCTTCACCATGCTCATGTTTGTGATCGCTCATTGTAATACCTCACTTTGAATTGTATTATCCTACATCTGGTATACTACCACGTTAGATTAGTTCAGGTCAATTTAGAACCCTTAATTAAGAGCTGTAATTACCTTTTCTGACACAAGAACGTAATCCGCATTTTTGGAAGCCTTCATGTAGAAGCCTACCCGATATTTGCCCGTTTCTTTAAAATCATAAGTAAACTCCGAGGTCGGAAACCAGAAGTTATCCTTCTGCGAGCCTTCAAGCTCCTGCGACTGAATATCCTTAACATTACCAGATGGGTCCGTTATGGCTACTTTTACAGCTGAAACCTCTTCTGTTAAACTATCTACCTGGGTTAATATTTTAATCTTAAGCTTGCCTACGTTTACGTTACCAAAGACCGTATTATCCTTAAAAAGAACAATATGAACATTAGGCTTAAGAATCGTCACTTTTCCAGATCCATCCCAATTCACTACCCCGCCCGCTTCTCTAGCGGGAATATATGTTTTTCCATCAATCAAATAACCGCCGTCTACAATTTCCGTCCCGTTGTTCCATACCCTGATTTTCTTACTCACAGAATCGGCGAACAATAAGGAGCCACCCATCAAGGAAAAAGCAAACACACATAAAGTGACTTTTTTCCATCTATTCATTTGAAACCCTCCAAATAATTCATGCTATTAATGTATACTTACTTTGTCTCAGCAAGTTGCGCTAATTGTAGGTAAATATTTCATTCATCTTCCGAAAAATGATATTATGTACTTGTTCAAAGTTGATATATTTAGCTAACAGCGATTTCAGGAGGGTACTTTCTTATGAGTCTGAGCCTACAAATGCTAGGAACTGGCAATGCTTTTGCAAAAAACTATTTTAACAATAATGGCTTGCTACTAGCTGATGATTATACCCTACTGATTGATTGCGGGATTACTGCCCCACTTGCCATACATACCATCGGGAAATCCTTCAGTGACGTTAACGCTACTCTAATTACGCATATTCATGCGGACCATGTTGGAGGTCTGGAAGAGCTAGCACTTACGCTAAAACACGTATACGGGAAAACAATGAGATTACATTTACCAGAGACGCTTGTTGAGCCACTTTGGAACAACACCTTAAAGGGTGGATTATATCAAAAAGATGCAGTAGCCTCCCTGACCGATATCTTCGAGGTTACATCTATGAAACCCGGAATTACGTACAAGCTCGCGCCTTCTCTTTCGCTCGAGATCATACATACGCCGCATATTCCTGGCAAAGATAGCTATTCCCTTCTAATAAATAATGAGATTTTCTACAGCGCAGATATGACTTTTCAACCGGATCTACTTATAAGCCTTGTCCGTGAGCGCGGCATCCGAATGATTCTACATGACTGTCAGCTTGGTGGATCAGGTGTTGTTCACACCACACTGGAGGAGTTAATGTCTTTACCTGAAGATGTTCGACGTATCATCAAGCTCATGCATTATAGCGATGAACAACCTCAATTCGTCGGGCTTACTGGAGAGATGGAGTTTATTGAGCAGCATGTAATTTATAAACTCTGATTAGGATTAAAAAAAGACCGTACATTGACGTCTGATGACGTATGTACGGTCTTTACCTTTAGAACTATGAGAAACTCGGAAGATTATCCAAATTGTTGGTTGGATCCCCATCCGCGTCGCCGCGAATATAAGTTCCTCCGTCTTTACCTTTAAAAGCATTCACTCCGGCAATATTTCCGGCCTGTACTTCTTGAAGCGCTTGATCATACGCCAGGACACGTCCTGTAGAGGTCTGGAAACTGGTTAAATCTCCGTCTCCATTTTTCTGTACAGCTACGAAACTTTCGCGTTCGTTATTTGGCACTTCAACTCGCCCCTTGCTCTTGGATTTGCCATCATATGGCACATCCTAGCTTGCGTAATGAGACGGTAAATTATGTGTGCAAATCTTAAAGCGTTTTCTGCATCCGTACATGTAGAATACCTGCGTCATAAAAAGGTTCCGTTGAAATCACTTCATATCCTAGCTTCTTGTAGAAATTCTCAGCTTGGCACTGTGCATCAAGAATCGAAGCTTCCAGTCCAAGTTCCCGAGCAAGCTCTTCCATAGCTAGCAACAGAACACGTCCGTATCCTTTGACTCGATAATCTTTCAGTACGGCGATACGCTGCATTTTGGCTGTACCTGTTTTGTAATAAATCAATCTTCCTGTAGCCACAGGTACACCTTCATCTATAATTAGAATATGGTGCGCATTCGGACCGATAACATCGTATTCATCAATTTCTTCCTCAGCCGGTACCATCTGTTCCTCTACAAATACTTTGGTACGAATATCCAGCCCCATTTGAAGCTGTTCCTCTGTAGTTACCCGTAAGATTTCTGCCGCCATGTTAGTCCCAAACTCCTCTCTCTATATATCCAACGATAGTTGTCTATTATATAAAAATATGACTAGAAAGAAAAGCCTGAGCATGAGAAATCGTCTTCTACGCTCTAATCTGCAGAATATACTTCTTCAGGAATCGAACGATTGTATGTGTCTTGCATCACTGGTGACAATGGAGGGTACTGACCTTTCGGCTTTCCATCTAGGTTAGTCATTTCTTTGATTTCCATGACTTTTGTTGGCTTCGCCTCGGAACATCCTCCCAAAACCATCAGCAACAGCAGACAAACGCCGACTTCCCATTTCAAAAATTTAGGCATGGTTTTACTCCTTTCACCGTTCAACTGCGGTTATTCTCATTACAGCTTTGACGGTTCATGAGTTTTATAAACCATTGGATCACTTCATTGCCCGATTCTAACCCTTATAGATTCACATTTCCAACGACATGGACCATATACATCATTCCTGCCAGAAAGCCAGCTAATACAAAATAAGCGATACCGTATTTCCAGCGTGAGCTAGCCGGTACATCGTAATACTTATCGTTCTCATAGACCGAATAGCTGATATCACAATTCATCTTAAGATGAAGCCCATTCTCTAAGGTCACAGGCTCTAGCTGCGAGATACGTACCTTTTCAATGATGCATTGCTGCGGAAGCGTAGCTCTACCAATGTAGTTCAGTTGATCCCATCTCACCCCTACATACTGCTGTCTTTCCAAATCACTGTAAGTAGTAAAAGGTAAATCTCTTCTATGCTCTGGTCCTGGAATCATGTAGCCTGCATCTCTAAGTGGCTCTACTGGAATTAAGAAACTCTTCGTTACAGAATAAAGGCGATTGTTAGTGCGTCTCTTGACATATTTGTTATACAAATCGTAAGCAAATAACGCCCAAATAATAAAGAACAAGATCGAACGCATATAGATGATGATGGCTAAACCACCCACAAGCCCCACAAGCCACAACCAACGCGTCACCGCGGTTGCAATACGGCCACCGTCAAGCGGGTGAATCGGCAGCAGATTGATCAGATTAAGAAAAAAACCTATATAAGCCAAGGAATAGAGAAGTGGACTATCCATGTAATAAGCCGCCCCAAAAACGGCTGTAGCTCCAATGGTTCCTAAGATCGGACCACCAAAAGCAATATAAGCTTCTGTCTGGGCATCCAGCGGCTGTTTCTTCATTGTAATTAAAGCTCCCAAAAACGGTATAAATAGCGGAGCGCTGACTGGAAGCCCGATCCGCTTCGCTGCTATTACATGTCCTAATTCATGGACTAGCAAGAGCAGGACAAAGCCCACGGCAAACCCCCACGGGTAAATCAAAGCATACGCCCATATTGAAATCATCATTGATATTAACGGCCCGGCAATTTTACCTATTTTCAGAAGAGACAAAATCGCCTTTCCTTTAAACAGGAGCATCGCCGCCCCGCCCCCCAACCATTTCCATGACGTGGAAGAATCCTTTTTCTTCTCATTTTGCGGCAAGATCTCAAGCTCCTTTTTGTTTCAATTTTTATCTAACTGCTGTACATTACCCTCCATTTTATCATAAGCGCTTAAGGAGTATTTCCATAAAAAAGCACTTGGCTAAGTATACGAGGCAACTTTTAGAATCGTTTCAACGTCAAACAAACAGATAATGTATAATTTTTACTATTATTCAAGGGAAGAAAGTGATTCCGCTCCAATACATAACCACCACCTCACACAAAATAACCCGAATTTTATGGTTACCCTATAGGCTAACGCCGTGAACGTTATAGGCTACGAACCATAGACTGTTATCAGGGTTATTCAATTGAGGAGGTTATTTATGGATACAAATGCAAATTTACATCAACAGGTCAGTTGGAATTGTATGAACAAATACGTAGGTATTACAACGACTGACGGTCAGTCCTTTGATGGCTTTATTGCCCATGTAGATCAAAACTATGTTACTCTTGCGGTTCCTAGCAACGAAATGGTAGAACGTTTAAACGGAATGCCCACACACGAATCGGCGTATAGACAATTTGGCTTCCGGCCTGGCTTTTTCCCAAGACGTCGCTTCTTTCCACGACGCATCCCTTTTTTCGGTATAAGCGATATATTTCTACTCCCGTTCTTTATCTGACGGTGCTCATGGGGATGGAGCGGCATCCCCTTTTCTTATTATTTTAAAGACTATGTAAACTATCATCCCTATAGATTGTAAAAAAAGAATTGCCATCCTACTCTATCGTATGGTATTATGAAATTCGTCGCAGGACGGTAGCTCAGCGGGAGAGCACTATCTTGACAGGGTAGGGGTCATGGGTTCGAACCCCATCCGTCCTATACTGCAATATTTAGAAAGCCCTTATTGTATAAGGGTTTTTCTTTTTTTCGATCATCGGTGTCGCTCTATAAATTTGCGAATCTTGCTCTTGGGGACGAATTGGGGACGAAATTTTTCTTCCCATAAAAAATGGCTACCTTTTTCATCAACTCAGAAGCCCTCTCAATTACTTTAATAAATGTAAGAAGAAAATAAAAGAAATCCAATTCTAACGATATCGTAAATACCCCCAGTAAAGTCACTGACGGGTTTTATTTATCTAGACCGGACCTATTAATTATTTTTGAATATATACAAGCATTCGATCCTTCCTCTCATAAAATATAGTATCTTATAAGAGAGGTTAGGTGTATTTAATGAGTATTCAGTTTTTGGATATGCGCATTTCACAGACTAGTGTAGTGGATACACCTGGTATTGATTTGGTCCGTTCGGGTGCAATTTTCGGTGACATTGGACTCCAAACCTCTAGTGTTACACCTGCAAATGCAAACTTAGTAAGAGTCACATTAAATGCTTATGTAAGGCTTAGTGTTGATGTTAGCGTTATAGTTCAAAACGATGTTACTTTTAGCATTTACCGCAATAATGTATTAATTTTTAGTACAACCTACCCAGGAAACATTAATAATACTGTGACCCAATATGAGATGGTAGGAATAACCGCCGTAGACTTTCCTCCGGCTAGTGATGTGCTTTCAGGCCAAATTCAATATACTATCATTGCATCAGCTATTAGAACTGCAACTCTAGGAGCACGAAGTTTTAGTGGGATTGCAGTAGCAGGTAATGGATAAATAATAATTGTTCAACGTAGTGTCCCCGGAAACTTCGGGGATTTTTTTTAACCCATTAGATGACCTTTAAGAATCCCACCAAGCTCATTAGTATATTTAGTCAATCTTAAGCTTATTTCGGTGCGCATCACATCTCGAGTTATTCCAAATCGTTCCTGATATCCCCGGCAAAAGATTTTTAATACGTGATAAATTCATCTTGCTCATCTTCGCCAGCAATTTGATGTTCCGCTGCTTCAGCTCTTTCTACAGTCAATAGGTATCCTGCATGATCCTGCACTGTATGGCTTCGCCAGCCATCAAAAGGGTACGTTTCAGTATGCTGCTACTGGAGTGTTCGAGCTCCTTCAGGATCTTGCCGACCATTGTATCTATGTAGGGAAGCAAAATGAGGTCTCGAACCATCGTTCGTTCCTCCGTAGTTATTATTTCATCCGGGTTCTCACGCTGTTGTTCCTCGTACTGCTCAACATGCTCGGTCATGATCATTTTCGTTTTCGAGCGTTCATTACCGCCCAATTTGGTCACAGTGACCCCTCCTAATAATAAAGCCAGTAATCAATATTAGTACCGCCTCTACCATTCGTTCTCCGTGCCTTGTTGTGGCGTTTTTTCGTACGGCACGTTCCGTTCCCAATTATCGATAATAATTGTTGTCTCGATAGGCGTAGACACATCCCAAACTATATAATGCTCCGCAGACAACACCTTAAACCCCTTAATTATCTCCGCCGGGCAGCGTCCGCTCAATCGTCCTAACTCTTTGATGTTGGGCATCCGCCTAAAATGATATCTAAACTGCGATATAATCCGCAGCGTAGACAATAGCTGTGCCAGTGACCACGCTTATTGACGATCTTATGTCCTGCTGCCTTAATTAATAGAATAGTATTGTGGTGTTTCTTCGAAGTGTAACGTAGTGCTTTAA
>NZ_CDRJTB010000071.1:0-34763 GCF_976954365.1 Paenibacillus sp. Marseille-Q9583 | reverse complement strand
CCCTGTATCTTATTAAGATTTTCTCTTACGCATCATATCAAAGTATGCTACCGGCTGATCTACCTTCATGCGAACACGTTGCAGAGGATGACGGGCTGCGTCAAGCGGATTACCTGCTTCATCCCACAATTCCGCTACAGTCTGCTTAAAGAATGTATCATTGGGTCCGAAAAATTCAACTTCCTGCCCTGGCTTGAAGTGATTGCGTTGCTGAATGAGCGCCATTCCACTCTCAGCATCGTATTCTAGTACAAGTCCAGCAAAATCATAAGGAGCTGCTTTTTCTTCAGGCTCATAGATATGATCTTCATGATCCGGAGTATCATAGAAGAACCCCGTGTTAAGCGGACGATTCGCCGCTTTATTCAGCTCATCCAGCCACTCTTGCTTCAACTCGTATCCTTCCGGATCAGCCATGTAAGCATCAATAGCTTTACGATAAGCGTTAACTACAGTAGCTACATAGTGAATCGACTTCATTCGTCCCTCGATCTTGAAGCTGTCAATGCCTACTTCAATGAGTTCAGGGATACTTTCCAGCATGCACAAATCCTTAGATCCCATGGAGAAAGGATTATCTCCTTGCTGATGCAGTGGAATCTGAGTTACACCCGGAAGCAAAGGGGCCGGAGATTGTGCTTCAGCTTGATCTTCTTCAGATACCCAAGTGCCTTCAGGACGCGCATCCTCGAACAAATCATATTTCCAGCGGCAAGACTGACAGCAACCTCCGCGATTGGAGTCACGATCTGTAAAGTGATTGGATAATACGCATCGACCGGAGTACGAAGAGCACATCGCACCATGGATAAAGCTCTCGATTTCAATGTCAACATGCTTCTTAATCTCAGCGATCTCTTCCAGGCTTGTCTCACGTCCGAGTACTACACGTGGCAGACCCTCTTCTTTCCAGAAGGATACCGCTTGCCAGTTCAGTGTAGACTGCTGAGTACTCAAATGTACCTCTAATCCAGGGACTAAACGGCGTGCTGTATCTACAATAACCGGGTCAGCTACGATAATGGCAGCAATGCCAACTTCATATAAGTTACGCAGATATTCTTCAATCCCTGCGACATCTTCATTGTGAGCATAGATGTTCGTTGCAACAAATACCTTAGCGCCGTATTTCTTGGCGAATTCAACACCTTCACGCATTTCCTCAAAGCTGAAATTGTCTGCTCCTGAACGTAAACCGTATTTCTGCCCTCCGATATAAACAGCATCCGCACCATAGTGTACTGCGAATTTTAATTTCTCCAAATTACCGGCCGGAGCTAGGAGCTCCGGTTTGTCCAGACGGTAACGTTTGCCCTTGTATTGCGGCTTTGTCATGGTTCCCATTCCTGTTCTCCCCTCCATCGCCCCACAAAGTGATGTTTATGAATGATTACTGCACCTAGTCTTTGCGGGGAACTCAAAAAACTCTCATTAAATTAAACTTAATATACTTGCTCTTTATAGAAAAATCCGAAGCTTAGCTCCCGTTCTGGATCCTGCAGCGTTCTGATAGCTTCCATCCAATCCTCTTGGAAAGAATAACCTTCTGGATCAGCTACATAGAGATCGATAGCTTTGCGATAAGTCTTAACAGCCGCCACATTATACGCTGTTGATTTCAACAATCCTTCAATCTTAAAACTCTGTACGCCTGCAGCCATAAGGATATGAATATCCTCCAAAATACAAATATCTTCCGAACTCATAATATGTGTACCGTTCTCGTCTTCATAGATCGGGAACTTTTGGTCATCACGTTCTGCTTCGATCAAAAATAGACCACGTTCCTTGCCAAGACTGCCGCCCTCGCTTGGACGTCCTTGATGTGACATATAGCTTTCTACAAGCTTACGCTTGGAATGGTATATATTGGTCATGCCGTGAACCTGAACCTGTGCCTCTACCTCTAAAAGCGGAACCATTTCCGTCATTTCATCCATATTCAGCTCACGGGCAAGAACGACGCGAGTAGCACCCTTACGCCCCCAATAATTCGCGGTTGCGTAATTGGTAGAAGTCATTTCCGCATTCCAATGCAGATTCATGCCCGGTGCTTCCTTCTTCACTGTGGTTAACACAGCAGGATCACCGAACTCAACACCGTCAACACCAAGTTCACCTATAGCCTTCACATAGGCAGGTAGCTCTTCCAGAAGAAGGTTGGACATGAGTCCACCTAGTCCAGCATATACTTTACAGCCACGCGCATGTGCCATTTCTACAACAGCAGCTGTATCCTCCAGAGAGAAATGTCCGGCAAGACGCATGCCGAAACGGTCATCCCCGATGAGCAATGCATCTGCTCCGGCATCCAGCAAAGCAGCAGCTTCCTCTAAGGATGCTGCTGTCGCCAGCAATTCCGGTTTGTTAATCATGTTGTACCTCCTACTTGTACAGTTATTTCAACCGCACCACTCTTCATTTTAATATTTTATTTCGATTCTTGCTTACTTTTTTCGATATTGGCTAAATGTTCCTTGTAGGTCTTAGCAAACAAATGGCCCTGTGTACCATCTTTCTTAGTCACATAGAAATAGTATTCAGATGCCTCAGGTTCAAGTGCCGCCTGAATGGAGGCCAGCCCTGGATTACTAATAGGTCCCGGAGGAAGCCCAATATTTCTATACGTATTATACGGACTTTCAACTTCCAAATCTTTAAACAACAGTCTTTCCTTCTGTTTATCGAGCAAATATTGAACCGTAGCATCAATCTCCAGCTTCTGCTCTTTCTTTAAGCGGTTATAAATCACGCCAGCAACTAGTGGTCGTTCACTATCTACCACAACCTCACGCTCGACTAACGAGGCCACTGTCAACAGCTCATGAAGTGTCAATCCACGCGCTTCTAGCTTTTGCTTCCAATTCGGAATCGTGTCCAGTTTCTTCTGGAACTGATCCAATAATGCCTCTACAACTTCCTGCGGCGTACTATCCTTGGCTAGTTCATACGTTTCAGGGAACAAATACCCTTCAAGCCGATGACGAAGGTTCTTATTCTGTGGGATACCTAGAACATCAATTCCCTTCAAGCCCGCACCGGTATCCATTATTTCGAGAAAAATAGCAGCATCCTGGTTCCAAGCCTCAGCAAGCTTCTTGGCAATCTGCTCAGCAGTATATCCTTCCGGAATCGTAAAAGTTACGGTCTCTTCCTTAACAACATCACCCGCGTTTAACCTCTCGATGAGCTCGTCATAGGTGTCTCCTGGACTAGCAACATAAGTACCAGCTTTGAAGCTGGAACCTTCTTTGGTCCATTTCAAATATCCCTTAAAAAAAAGACTGTTCCTAATAATGCCATTTTGTTCGAGCAGATCAGCAATTTCCGCGCTGCCCATGCCCTTCTCTATCGTAAATGTTACAGCAGGTCCAGCAGGTTCTACCGGCTGCATCCCGTTCCAAATGTACCAAGCGCCTCCGCCTCCTGCTGCTACCAGCAAAAGAATAACAATAAGCACAGTACGGATTGCGGATTTCAAGTCAGGTTCCTCACTTTCCGACTATAAAGTATAAAAGTGTACTACTTAAAATTCAATACATATTTCATGATCATGATTGTTGTTTTAAATATATTGATTGTATTCCAAGCAAAAAGAGCGCGGAATTCTCCGCCCTCTTCCGTACTCATCATAAATGTAACGTACATGTTTAAAGTTTATTCTGCATCGTCCGCTGGAAAAGTCATCTCATCATATAGCTCAGAGATGTCTTCCCACTCTTCATCGTCCACGATGTTCTCTAGTTCCGGAAGTCCGTTAGGAGAGACAACGATACGCAGAATTTCATATTCCACGTCTTTACCGGTGCCTTTCAGCACCGCATAGCCAATACCACCGACTTCAAATTCGGCGATAATATCGTAAATGGAAGACTTACCCTGCTCATCTTCCAGTTCTACTGTTTCTCCATAGGCTTCCTTAAGCCGCGAAGTCCATACCGCTTGATCAGCGGATAAATCAGTCATTCTCAGATCCTCCGTCCAACTCGTCAACCAGTGTGTTGAAAGTCTCTTCGACAATCGCCCACTCCTCGTCATTATCGATCATGAACAATTGAAGATCGTCGCCTTCTTCCACATAACGGAACGCATAAACCTCATCGGTTTCCTCGTCCTCGGAATCAAGCGGAACCACCATCATGTACTTAGCGTCCGAGCCATCAACCTCAAACTTCATAATGACCTCGAATTCCTCTTCATTACCTTCCTCATCAGGAATATAGATAATTTCCGGTTCTTCCTCTTGGCCAATCTGTTCGTTTGTCATATCCTCGCACCCCTCACCTTTTACTGTTAGCATCCAAAAAATTTTGCAAAATCAGGGCTGCAGCCATTTTGTCCACAATCCCTTTGCGTTTCTTCCGGCTGACGTCCCCTTCAATCAGCACCCGCTCTGCGGATACCGTCGTCAGACGCTCATCCCAAAGGTGTACGGGCATTGCAAATTGCTCCCGTAGCTTGTCAGCGAACTCTATGCAGATTTCGCCCCGGGGTCCTACTGAGCCGTTCATATTCTTCGGTAGACCAACGACAATCTCTCCAATTTCGTGCTCCGTAACAAGTTCACGAATACGTTCGAACTCATTACCAGTACCGCGGCGCTCAATCGTTTCAAGAGCTTGTGCCGTCCATCCAAAAACATCGCTTGTGGCTACACCGATTCTACGGTCGCCGTAATCCAATCCTAACTTCTTCATCATCTGGGATTATCCACCTTGTGATTGACGAGGTAGAATCTAACCAGCTCTTCAATCAGCTCATCACGTTCTTTTCTCCGGACCAAACTTCTCGCATTGTTATGACGCGGAATGTAAGCTGGGTCTCCGGAAAGTAGATACCCTACGATCTGATTGATCGGATGATACTCTTTCTCCACCAGTGCATCGTATACAGCGAGCAATATTTCCTGGGGAGAAGCTTCCTTTTCGTCGCCCTTCACATTGAATTTGACCGTTTTGTCCATGGAGTCCATTTGTGACACCTTCCTTCTGCAAAATCACCCTAAAAGGGCGGCTTCGCAAAGTTGCTACTGTGCAGCTCACTTGCTTCCTTTATCATAACATATTCATAGCCCAACGAGGAAATCCTGCACGTGGAATAACGCTTTTTTTGGCATTTCCTCTACAAAAATAATGATATTTTTGGCTTTTAAGCTATTGTCAAGCACAACTATTCATGAAAATCTAACCACCTGTTAATAAAGAGTAGCGGTACTGATGTCAAACTCTCAGTACCGCTATGTTTTTTCGTAATACGTTTAAATTAAGAAATAGTTTCGTAATTTTTATTTATGCTAGGGAAGCCACTAATTCTTCTGCTTTAGCCAGTGCCTCGCCAAGCTTGGAGGCATCTTTACCACCAGCTTGTGCCATATCTGGACGTCCGCCACCGCCGCCACCGCATACTGCTGCGACTTCTTTAACGATCTTACCAGCGTGGAAACCCTTCTTCACTAGATCCTGTGGTACAGCTACAACAAAGTTCACCTTGTCGTCCATCGCTGCTCCCAGAACAAGTACAGCATCCGGGAGCTTGGATTTCAATTCATCTGCAGTAGAACGCAGAGCGTCCATATTTCCTGCTTGAACAGCAACAGCAAGAAGCTGTGTACCTGCACCAACCGTCTTCACACTGCTTGTTAGTTCAGCGGCAAATGTTGCGCTAAGCTTAGATTGCAAGGATTCATTCTCACGCGAAAGCTCACGCACTTGGTTATGCAATGCTTCAATCCGTTTTGGAACGTCGTTCAGAGAAGACTTCAGTAGACCTGCAGATTGCTTGAGCAGATCCAGTTGGCTCTCAGTGAACTGATAAGCGTAACGTCCAGTCACTGCTTCGATACGGCGCACTCCGGAACCAATACCACTTTCGCTAAGTAGCTTGAAAATTCCAATTTGAGACGTGTTGGATACATGGCAGCCACCACAAAGCTCAAGGCTGTAATCGCCGACTTGAACGACACGGACAATATTGCCATATTTTTCACCAAATAATGCCATGGCACCCATAGCCTTAGCTTCGTCAATTGGCTTGTTCTCAATAACTACATCAAGGCCACGCCAAATTTGTGCATTCACACGATGCTCAATGTCGCTTAGTTCTTCCGGTGTAATCGCTCCGAAGTGGGAGAAGTCAAACCGTAAACGTGTACCTTCTACTAGAGATCCTGCTTGGTTGACATGACCGCCAAGAACCTCTTTGAGCGCTTTATGCAGTAGATGAGTAGCTGTATGGTTCTTCACGATATCTTCACGCTGTGCACGATCCACTTCAGCGCGAACCGATTCGCCTACTTTCAATTCTCCAGCTTCAACAGTTACCAAATGTACATGTTGACCATGTGGAGCCTTGAACAATCCTTTAACCTTAGCTGTAACTGAACCGCCAGTAAGCATACCTGTGTCACTCACTTGTCCGCCACTTTCAGCATAGAACGGTGTTGCCTCAAGAATTACTTGGCACTCTACGCCTTCGCCAGCGGTATCGACCAATTCATCACCCACAACAATAGCCATGATTTTCGACTCTGTTACCGAGTCATTATATCCAACAAATTCACTTTTAACCGTCAGATCCGCTAATGCACCACCTTGGATCTTCATGCTGCCACCGTCATGACGTGCAGCTCTTGCACGATCACGCTGTTCTTGCATAGCGACATCGAAACCTTCACGGTCTACAGTTAATCCTTGCTCTGCTGCGAAATCTTCAGTCAGGTCAAATGGGAATCCGTAAGTGTCATATAGCTTAAATGCATCAGCTCCAGCAATCGTGCTGTGCCCATCTGCTTTTGCTTTAGCGCTGATCTCACCCAAGATAGCCAATCCATCAGACAATGTCTCATGGAAACGTTCTTCTTCTGTACGGATAATCTTGGCGATATATTCCCGATTCTCGACAACGGATGGATAATACACACCCATAATCTCACCAACGGTTTCCGTCAACTCATGCAGGAACGGACGATCCAGACCCAGTGTCTTTCCGTAACGAACAGCACGGCGCAGCAAACGGCGGATAATATAACCACGACCTTCATTAGAAGGAAGCACTCCATCCCCTACGGCAAAAGTAACGGTACGCACATGGTCAGCGATAACTTTAAGCGCGATATCCTGCTCAACATTATCTTTATAAGTTACACCAGCAAGCTCAGCTGTTTTTTGAATAATCGGTTGGAACAAATCGGTATCGAAGTTGGAATCTACATCTTGAAGAATGGATGCAAAACGCTCCAGTCCAGCACCGGTATCAATGTTCTTGTTCGGAAGCGGCGTATAGCTGCCATCCTTGTTATGGTTGAATTGTGAGAACACAAGGTTCCATACTTCGAGCCAACGTTCGTTTTCTCCACCTGGATACATTTCTGGATCACTCATGTCGCTGCCGTAAGCTTCGCCACGGTCATAAAAGATTTCCGAACAAGGACCACAAGGGCCTTCGCCGATATCCCAGAAGTTCTCATCTCCCAGCTTAATGATGCGTTCTGCTGGCAAGCCCACTTTTTCATTCCACAGCTTGAATGCCTCTTCATCCTCAGCATACACAGTTACGGAGATACGTTCTGGATCGAAGCCGATCCACTCCTTGCCAGTTAAGAATTCCCAAGCCCATGTGATAGCTTCTTCTTTGAAATAATCGCCGATAGAAAAGTTACCTAACATTTCGAAGAATGTATGGTGACGGCGTGTCTTCCCTACATTCTCGATATCATTGGTACGAATACATTTCTGCGAGTTCGTCAGGCGCGGATTCTCAGGAATCTCACGGCCATCGAAGTATGCTTTCAGCGGTGCCATACCTGCGTTGATCCACAACAGCGAAGGATCGTTATGCGGTACGAGAGATGCACTAGGTTCAATCTTGTGACCTTTACTTTCAAAAAACTCAAGCCATTTGGAACGAATTTCACTTGCTTTCATTGTTTACAGCTCCCGTCTCATCTTTTTAATTCGGCTCATGCGCCAGATTGTACAAATTTTCTAAAAAATAAAAACAAAAAAACGCCCCTGAATAATTCAGGGACGATTAATATCGCGGTACCACCCTGGTTATCGCCTTGACCCAATTTACGGGAAAGTTAAAGGGCGATCGCCTTGTCGCGGCTGATAACGGGTGCCCCCGGTGAGTTTGTGATCTCACACTCCGAAATTAGCTTTCCACCGGCCTGTCTTCAAGGTTCTCCCAGCCATTACGAAATGCTTTCGTAAAGGAACCTGTTCTCTGATCAAGCCATCCTCCGGCGTACTTCATTTTCATCAACGTTTTATCCGATTTACATTTTAACATTTCAAGTATAGCCAGTGCCCCTTCATCTGTCAATCTGAGGAGGAGTTAAGAATAACGTGAGAATATATGATTTTTGTAATGGTGAACTCGGGCACTTAAAGAATATAGTAAATCTCAGATATCATTTGGAAAATTTTGTATTATAATTAATGCTCTAGAATACGCAATACTCGGGTAAAACCAAAGGAGGTTTACAAATCATGCTGCGCAATAAAGTAACTGAGGAGCTATCTGTTGTTAAAGTTAAGCCTACATCGATACGCTTTATCGTCAGTCTCATTTTTATTCATATTCTCTTCACTCTAACGGTTAACCTTGTCCTTTTTGCAAATGGAGCTTTAAGCGTTATTGCCAAAAGCACAAACGGATGGATCAACGAAACGTTAGCTGCAAATCTGTTTGGTCTTGTGTTAGAAGTGGTTATTTTCTTATGTATAATAGCTAAATTATCGCTGAGAGATTTGGGGTTAAAAAGGAATACATTATTAGCAGGACTTATCGGCACTTTTTTATTTTGGCTCGCAATTAACATTGTTGATTTAGGTATGACATTACTGACTCACGCAAGTTTATCATTCAATAATGATATCTTTACGAATTCGAACGTCGTCTTTGGTGAATTCCTGGGTCAGATTTTCGGAAATGCTTTACTGGAAGAAGTTTTGTTTCGGGGCTTTCTGCTAATTCAAATCTATCTCTTATTAAAAAAAGTCAATAACAATACTTCACGCATTGGTTATGCAATGCTTATCTCCCAATCGATCTTTGCCGCTATACATATCCCAAATCGGATCTATTCAGGATTAGTCGGAATGGATTTTGTTTATGATTTTATCGTGCTAGTAATTCTAGGGATCATATTCTCATTACTCTATGTCTTAACCAAGAATCTATTTTTCGTGATTGGCGTCCATTCCTTAATGAATGTTCAGATTATGTTTTGGAATAGTAGTTTTACTCATACAGCAACTTTAATCTGTGTGTTGTTACTGACTTGTCTTTTAATTTGTTTCAAAAGGAAGGAATTCCGAGCGCAGAAATCAGAGAGGGCAGTGCCAAGCTGAATAAATGGAATCAGATAACTTTCTAGAATCGCGACTAACCCAATTGTAATCATAATCAGCTAAAGCAAGCAGTCGATAACAAAAACGGAGGGCAGCAATTCTCAAGTAAATATGAGAAACGCTGCCCTGTGCTGTATTTTTACGTTTTTAACATGAAAGAGCTACGTTTCCGTCAGCTGGCGCAGGCAGTACGTATGCTTAACAATAATTCTAAATCAGCTTGTGTGCAAACCACTTTTCGCCCCTGAAGCGCCAAAGAAAAATGCCCCCGCGAACGGCCCACTCGCAGTTCATCGCCAGCCAGACACCCATGACGCCGTAGCCCAGTACGATCCCAAGGATGTATCCAAAAATTACCCGAAACAGCCACATCGTCAGCATTGAGGTAATTGAGGTGAAGCGGGAATCTCCTGCTGCCCGCAGTGCGGACGGCAAAATAAAGCTGACGGCCCAAAGCGGAACTTGGGCAATAGAATTCACCAGCAGCACCACAAACAGATCGTCAATGATCTCGGGAGGTGGGGAAAAGATCGATACCAGCGGGTGGAATAGCGGCATCAGAATCAAGGCGATCAACGCCAAAGAGCCGGACCCGATCCAAAGGAAGGACTTGATGAACTTTCTGGCTTCAGAGACATTCCCCCGCCCGATACATTGGCCGACCACCGTTACAATAGTTAGCGACAGCGCGCTGGCTGGAATTTGAAACACCAGAGCCAGCGAGCCGGCAATGGCATTGGTCGCAATGGCATAAGTGCCTAGGCTGACAATAAACACCTGAGTGAGCAGTTTACCCCCGTTGAAGAACATCTGCTCCGCCGCGAACGGCACGCCGATGAACATGATTCTCCGCAGCATGGTCAGAGGGATTCGGAATAGGTCACGAAAACGCACCCGCAGGGCCGTATCCACCTTGAACAGATACACCAGGGCACAAACCATACCTGCATACCGCGCGATATTAATCGCAAGTGTCATGCCCAGCACACCCATGTGCAACAGGTAAATGAAGATCACGTTCAGGATAACATACAGCAGGTTCATAATGAGCGACAGCATCAAAGAAGCCCGAGTCTTGCCCACGCCTCGCAGAGCTCCGCATACCGCCTGAACCACCGCGATGCCCAGATATGAGATGCTGCTGCCGATCAGGTAGATGCGGGCATTGTCCAGCACTTCGGGTGAGGCGGTTCCGAACAGAAGGTTCAATATAGGGGTATGGAAGCCCATCAGCAGCAGACCGATTCCCAAAGCGATCAGCGATACCGAGGCGACCGAAGCCGCCGTAGCCTGGGACACCATCCGGTCGTTTCCGCTCCCTTTGTACTGCGCGACTACCACTGTCCCCCCGGTTGCAACCGCCACGAACACATTGATCAGAAAAATATTCAGCGAATCCACCATATTCACTGCACTGACCGCCGCCATCCCGGACGAGCTGATCATTGCGGTATTTACCAGATTAAATCCAATAATGAAGGCCTGGTCAATCAGAATTGGAATAAATAAAGCTATAATTTGCCGATAATCCATCCCCTCCCCAGAAAGATATTTCTCCAGCAATCTTTTCTTCTGAAGACTAGCCCGAAGCTGCATAACTTATCACATTCTTTTCTGTAAAATGGAAAAAACTCTTCATCCGAAGAGCTTTTCAACAAATTATACCCATTATACCGTGGGCACTTTACATT
This sequence comes from Paenibacillus sp. Marseille-Q9583, assembly GCF_976954365.1. Lineage (NCBI taxonomy): Bacteria > Bacillati > Bacillota > Bacilli > Caryophanales > Paenibacillaceae > Paenibacillus > Paenibacillus sp. Marseille-Q9583. The sequence goes on along the minus strand of NZ_CDRJTB010000071.1, from coordinate 23,719 downwards.
CAGTTTACTATAGATATACTTTTAAGTCTTTAAGCGGGAGTCAAAAAACAGCAACTGTCCTCACATATTTGGAGAACATAAACTTCATCAGAATTATGCAGCTTCAGACCATAGAATCAATCGTTCATCAAAAGTATTTGCAAAAGTCTTTAAGCAGATTGCGTTATGCTTGATGATCATGATCGATCTTTGCATTTACGCAAGAAAAACGCCTGACGGCTTCCTTGGAGGTAGAGTAGAATTACAAGCTGAGTACATCCGTAATTCCATAATCGTATTTATAGGTTCCGAGAGACGGACCATATTGCACTTATTCCCTAAAAACAAGCCCATTCCCGGGAGACTTGGGGCGGATAACGGCGCTGGCTCGCTTACGTTACTGTCGGCACATTGTATTTGGTTTTTCGCATACATTCGGCTCGCTTATGTTACCGTCGGCACATTGTATTTGGTTTTTCGCATACATTTGGCTCGTTTACATTACTGGCGGCACATAGTATTCGGTTTTTCACATACATTTGGCCCGCTTACGTTACCGTCCGCACATTGTATTCGGTTTTCCGCATACATTTCTCCGCAAATCAAATTTTATTAATTCTATTCCATAAAAAAACCCGCGCTAGGCGCGGATTCTTAAAGAAGCTATTAAGCCTTCTATTATTTTGCACTCTCGGCAATCGTCTTATAAGCCGCTAAATCTGTATACACTTCCACTTTAAGCGGATTGCGTTTATGTTTGGTAATTTTATAGAAGTGATAGACAAACACTGCAATATTAGCTGCTAAAGATAATGCACTCACAACCCAAAGCGCTGTTTCGCTGTGAGAAGATTGTACGGAGAACTTTGAATCCCCAACAAACGCCGGGAACGACATCGTAAACATCATCCAAATCGCCAAGGTTTGTGCACGGTGCTGTAGCCATGCTCCTTTTTTGAAGAAGAATGCTGGAATTGTACAAGAGATCAGAAGAGCTGCACCTGCATAGAAGGAATGGTCAGAAACTGCGTTATATACATAGGCAAAGTTCCAAATGTCATAAGCAATGATCCAGAACCACAGCTGGTCCGGCCACAACATATCCTTACTCTTGTCTTTACTAATAACAATACCCATCCAACCAGAAATTGTAATAATATTCAGAATACCTGCGATCCCGTTCATAATGTTCCAAGGACCACCCACCATCATTACGCCATCCACCATGCCTTGCAAACTGTACACTTGGAAATCACGGATAACTGCTTCAAGAATGTTAACTGCAAGGATAATAGCCGGGAACATTAATATATATTTATTTTTGTCCCATCCTTTAACATAACGGATAGCCATAAACCCTATACATCCTGCCAAGGCAGAATATACTTTTACCCAGTGAAACCATGTTCCAGTACTGGAGCCTTCGCCTGCCGTATTCGGCCAGACCGCTATAGTAAGTACAATAGGGACAATGATAAACAGAATGATTGAGAACCACTTGCTTCTTCGAGCTATTTCGTTGAAAAACATTAATCCTGCAAGTACCACTAACCACATTAGAGCAGAGTACCAAGGAATCGATTCAAATAAAAACATAATGTATTCCTCCTTCATATTTTGTATATAAGCTATGTCTTGAGTCCAATATATCCCATCCTCCTTCGAACGATCAAACCGCTCAAAACGTTGATTTGACAAGGTTTTCATAGTCTCATTTCGAGTTGAGTTTACACATCAATAGGACTGTAATTCATCCAAGGACCTACCCCAAGTAAGGGAATCTATTAGAAACTATGCCTACAGAACTACAGACTGTAAACCTAACTCGAACGTAAAATATCTCCACAAAGTGGATTTTTGATTTAATACATACTCAGGTACTTTGCGGGGGGCCCAAAATATATAATTTATGCAATATAAAAAAACCTTGCCGACAAATTTCTTTGTGGACAAGGCTTACTACTCACGCATTTTCAAAAAAATCTTTCAACTAAGTATTTCGAATATACGATACAGTTCTCCAGTGTTGGAAAATTCATAATTTCTCCTGCATAATATATCTTATCCCTTCCCTGCATTTGATCAAGCCGTTCATAGAAGCCCTCACGAATCGCATTAGAATCTACATGGGGGAACTGCTTCCAGCGCTTCATCATATACAGACGGATATTCTCACCGCCAAGCTCGCGAAGTTTATTTTCTACCTTTTCCCTCATCTCGAGATCTGTCATCTCATCATTCTCCGCTACATAAACCGTAACTAGATCCGTTGTTCCCATATCTGCCCACCTGTAATACCATGCCATCATATGTCCCTTGCGTTCAGGATTCATATTGCAGGGGATATATCCAGAAAGCTCCGGCAACCCCTTCACTCTGTAGGCATATACCCGAAACCGTTCATAGATTATACACTCAAACAATGCTCTGTCTACCGAAGATAAGTGAATCATATCACCCAGACGCTCTAAGGAAGCAGTATAAATAACCTTGTCAAAATAAAAGATATCCTGGTTTGTTTCCACCCGAACTTGACCATTTTCCTCTTGCTCCATATGTAGCACTTCACAAGTCAGACGCAGATCCTCTACTTGGTCGGCCATTCTTCTAATGAGTTCAGTGACTCCCTTAGGCCAGGTTATCATGTGAGTGATCTCAATAAAGGATAATAAATTATCATAAGTAAGAAATTTCAATACATAGGCGGCCGGCACATCCTGAATACTCCCAAAACCAAAAGTATTGAAGTAATGCATATACACCTGCCCAATTACAGATAGCTCATTCTCCGTACACCAATCTGAAAAGGGCTGACATAGATCTGCCGGTAAGTGTAGAAAACCCGGTTCTTGTAGTGACTTATAACGTTTCAAAATTTCCGGCAACCGTTTGAATTCTTGGGTAAACATCTGAATTTGGTCCATAGGAATCTGAGTAGTTTTTCGCCCATTTGTATCAAAAAATCCCCGTTCCAAGAGTGGCCCCTTGTCCATAAGATCAAACTCTCTCATGAGTTCTATCGTATGTTTATAAGTTGGCAAGCCGATTAGAGTTCCCATTTCATAAGTTTTCCCTTTGTATTCGATGGAGTGGCACTTGCCACCTACTCGGTCCGACCTCTCAAGGAGAGTAATATGAGAATATCCTTTTTTCGCAAGCTGGTAGGCAGCTGTAACCCCAGAAATCCCTGCACCGATGATCCCTATCCTGTCTTCATGCTTCATATTAGTCATCATCCGTTATCTCCTTGTAAATAACCATAATGGCAAGGTCTCACGCTGACCTGCATACTCAAGTGCGACATCCGATGGTATTTTACCTTGATTAGGTCCGTCTGTGATCACCCTGCTGAAGTTATAGATCCTCAAATATTCGTGTAAGCGCTTTTCTAAAGTCTCAAAGGAATCAATCGTATCATCCAACCAAGCCTGCTGATAAAACTCTTTCGTCAACACTGCTGCAAATTGCTGTAAGGGCTGAAATACTTCTGTCTGATCTGCAGTAATAGCTACTTGATTTATGTTGTTCTTATGTAAAAAATCGCTGTATTTATGTTTACCTCTATCCCAGTTCGTAGTAAATTCACGACTCTTGTTCGTAACCAGATTATCAATTTGGAATTCTAAGGTCTTCATCAATGGGATGACCTTCAAATCCATAAAATCGATAAAATGAATGGCGGACTTCCGATTATATAGCTTAACTAAGCCTAATCTGGAATAGGCATCGTAGACCACGTATTGATACACCTTTCCTACCCTTGGGAACAATCCCATATAGCTAATACTCTGTTGGCACATATACCCGGGATGAGCATTTTCCGGATTTTTCATCCTATAGTCCAGAGGTTTTGGTTTCTCTTTACACCCTCTGCTGTTAGCCGCTTGCGCGCCGTCCCGCTTCTTTGCTTTAACTTCTTTGGCGTAAGCCTCCCGTTCTATTCTCTTACTAAGTCCATTTCGACGCAGCACATTATAAATACCTGACTCCCCTATGTTCACACCCACATCCTGCAGTTCGTAAAAGATTCGCTTGGGTCCATCTTCAGGGAATTTGGCAACGTATTGTAAGATCAATCTTTCCGTTCGCTTATCCACTTTATTAGGCATTACCGGCTTTCGTTCCTTCTCTGCCAGTCCATCCATCCCCTGCTCTTGGTAAGCTTTACACCACTGATAATAGATCGTCCGGGATATGCCAAACTCCTTACAGGTTTCGCTCACATTGTTGCTGATAGTCCCTTGCATGAGGATATGATATTTGTTGTTTGCATTCATCTATTACACCCCCTATTCTCTTTATTTTATACATAGTTGGCGTTAAATACAGTGCTATTCTACATTTTCATGAACAAGCATAAACACCTTAAGCGTTATACTTTCTAATATTTTAAAAAAAGAGAGACAGCTCAAGGCTTCTCCCCATTCCGAACAAAATGTGTGATGTATTCCCCTCCGGAAATCTCCAAGCAGTTCAGTCGTTGACCATAGGCACATCCACCATCCACACCAATTTTATCGCCCAGCGGACTAAACCAGATGTCTTCCGAATCATGTAGATCCATCGTCGAGGTGTGACCGAAAATAACCGTTTTGTCAGTGCTAACTACAGGATTCGTATAAAATGGCTCTCTGATCCAGATAAAATCATATGGATCCTGCTGCTTCCAATCCGCTATTAATGGATTAATGCCTGCGTGGACAAAGATATGGTCTTCCGTCTCATGATAAAGTGGCAATGAACTTAGAAAATCCAAATGATGTTTGTATTTCTGTCTAATTTCTTCTTTCAGCAGCATATAATCATGCCAGCCAAAATCCGCTTTAAAAAAATTAGAATCAGCCTCACAATAGCTCATCAATGTATACAAACCACCGTTGTTTAGCCAATGCGTATCCAGTTTATCATCCTCACTGGTGAGCGCATCATAGGCCATTTTATCATGATTGCCTTTTAGAACTGTGACGTCCCATTCCCGCTTTAGGGCCATAACTTGATCCACAATTCCTTTACTATTGAGACCTCTATCCACATAATCCCCCATCAGGATGAGCTTGTCCTCGGATGGCCGATAGTTTATTTTTTTTAATAATGCGTTGAATTCGGAATAGCTTCCGTGAATGTCGCTAATCGCTAATATTTTGATTGTAATTCCTCCTTGCTCTGGATGCTGCAAGCTAAAACGCCTTCGGCGTCCTTTAAAGGACAGTGAGCGTTTATGAAAGAATTATAAGGATAAAGTATATCGTGAAACTTATACTTTCGTATAATTAAAAAAAGACGTTCCGGGCAGAGGCACCGAAATATCTTTTTTTGTAATGGTCGCTATACGGAATCCATAACGAGCGGATCTTCATCGGGTGGAGTAAAAAGCTGGCGGCTTCTGACTTCATGCACCGCTTCTTGAAAACGATCACACAGAAAAATCAATTGGTCAATCTCTTTCTTCCCCACCTTTTCCGTAACTTCACTTAAAATACCTGAAAAAGTAGCCATCTGGGAATCATAAATCTGCTCCCCTTTATTCGTCAGACCAATATATACAACCCGCCGATCGGTATCGGACGTTGTTCGCACCACGTAACCCTTATCCTCCAAACTATTAACCATTTGTGTCGCAGTAGGTCTGCTAATTTGGAGCAAGTCGCTTAATCTAGAAATCATGACGCCCTGCTGCTCTTCGACTTCGTCTGAAAGCTTCTTTCGCTTCATTAAATTGTTTATGACATACATCATCATAAATTCTCTATACGAAATCACTTCCTTTGAGGACGGACGAGAGGTCAAACGTTTAATATTTTCAAAGGCTATAATTAGCTTTTGCTCTTGACTATTTTGAGTATCCATAGGGCACCTCCAATTTAACTCAATCTAATTAGATTACTTACCTATTTCCAAAAAATCAAGTCCAAATCACATTCTGTTTCCATAAAAATTAAATAATTAAACAGTTGTGCTAAATGATGAATTTGTGTATTATACATAAATGATAGTTTGGCTACCTAATTATTAAGACGTGAATTCCCAAACTACAATATATAGAAGTTAAAGGAGAGGAACAGCTCTGGAGCATCTTACGCAAAAGAAAAAAGTTACAATTATGATTGCTTTAATGGCGGCTATGTTTTTCGCAGCAATCAACCAGACCATTGTGGGTACTGCAATGCCCCGAATTATTGCGATGTTAGGAGGCATTGAACATTATACTTGGGTAATTACCATCTATATGCTCACCTCTACAATTGCTACCGTACTTGTCGGCAAATTATCCGATATCTATGGAAGAAAACCATTCCTCTTAGCAGGGATCGTTATTTTTATTATAGGCGCTTTCCTGTCCGGATTGTCGACAAATATTTTCCAAATGATCACTTATCGCGGGATTCAAGGTCTTGGCGGCGGGATTCTAATGTCGGCTACCGTAACCGCTGTAGGTGATTTGTTCGCTCCTAGAGAGAGAGCCAAGTGGACTGGAATTATGATGGCCATATTTGGATTCTCTAGTGTAATTGGTCCTACCCTTGGGGGCTTCATGGTGGATCACATGGCTTGGAAATGGATCTTCTGGATCTTCTTGCCTTTCGGTATCGTGGCTTTCTTTATGATTTGGAAAATGTTTCCTAAAACTGTACGTTCCACCTCAGAATCCATTGACTACTTAGGCTCCATTTTCCTTTCCCTTACCATTGTTGCACTCTTGCTCGGCTTTTCATGGGCGGGTACAAAATATGAATGGGGTTCCCCAGAGATCCTCAGCTTGTTCGGGGCATCTATTCTCGGAGTTATTATTTTAATTCTGATTGAACGAAAAGCTAAAAGTCCAGTATTGCCATTATCCTTATTTAAGAATTCCATCGTAACCATCTCCATGGTTGTAGGCTTCCTGATGAATGCCGGTATGATGGGCGCAATGATCTATCTGCCATTTTTTGTCCAAGGTGTAGAAGGTGTCTCCCCAACCAACTCGGGATTCATTAATATGCCAATGTCACTGGCAATGATTGTACTTAGTACGCTCGTGGGTAGATGGATCTCCAAATCAGGTAAATACAAGCGTTATGCCCTGATGGGTATGCCATTTATGGTTGTAGCCATGATCATAATGGCCTTTATGAGCAACATTGCGATGGCAGTAGTCAGCATGATTGTCTTCGGGATTGGTTTAGGTCTATCTATGCCAGTATTTACCTTAACCGTGCAAAATGCAGTAGCTCCTTCCATGCTAGGCGTTGCTACTGCTACAAATACTTTGTTCCGTAATTTAGGTGGAACCATCGGTATCGCTATTATGGGTACCATCATGAACACTTCATTAACGAATAAACTAGGGGCAGCGGTATCCTCTGGCAAGGGTCCGGATTTAACCAAACTTGATCCTGAATCTGCTAAACAGCTTTCCGCATTTATGAACCCGCAAATGCTGCTAGATCAGCCTAAGCTGAAGGAACTCCACACAACGCTGCCAGAGCAAATCCAGCCGCTCTTCAATCAATTGATTGAGATGCTGCGGAACGCACTAAGCGATTCCTTGACGGTTGTATTCTTAAGCGGCACGGCACTGTTAGTCATTGCAGCATTGCTTGTCCTGTTCCTTAAAGAGATTCCGTTACGAAGTGGTGAGAAAAAAACAGAGGTAACTGCAGAGGGAAAAAGCGAAGGCAAAAACCTTGAAAAGTCAGTACCTGCTGCACATTAATCACAAATAAATATACATTAGAGATGTCCGAAAACAGCTTTGGCTGTGCGGCATCTCTTTTTTTATGTGAAGGATTAGGACTCGGTTGGTTGATCGTTCAATTCTTCGAAATAATCGTAGACTTCGTTTAACAGCTCCATTAACGAATCTGTCTTTTCTCTACCCATATAATCTATCATACCTTTAAAGGTATTTCGGGATTTTGTCACGGCCATTTCGGCCAAATGCTCTCCTTTTTCCGTAAGCGTGATCTCACTGATTCGGCGATCCTGAGCATCGGCAGAACGTACTACATATCCCTGTGCAATCAGGCTGTTGACCATCTGTGTAACCGTAGGAGAAGTGACTTTAAGAAACTTGCTGATATCTGAAACCGTCTGGCCCTTCTTCCCTTCCCGTTCCTTGCCAATCTTTAAAGAGACCAACATCCGAACCTCACTAGGCTTCAATCCCCATACCGTAGTTTTACGCCAGTTCATCCTGGCAAATTGCTGAAAAGCTTCCATTAGTCCATCCACATTCTGATATTTATCTTCGTTCATTAGTACACCCCATAAGATCCATTTAATACTAAGTATAGCCTAATCGGGCATAAAAAAGAATTGATAGCTGTCAGCTCCATTTTCAAATCATTACTAGCGAGATGTATAATGAGATAAGAAGAATGGGCTTTGTCGTCCTTTACCGACGATAACTGTTAAATCGGTATATTTAAAATACAGGCAGTTCCTGCCTATTCGAAAGAGGTAACCTATCATGTCCTTTTCTTATTCTACATATGATGCTCTAGGGCTTGCTTCACTTGTCAAAGCACGTGAAGTCTCCCCTCGTGAGCTTGTCGAAGCCGCTTTCGCTCGGCTCGATGAAGTTAATCCAGTTCTTAATGCGGTCGTACGTACTCGTAGAGAAGCTGCTCTTAAGGAAGCTGACGATATGCCTGTTCATGATAGCACTCGCCCGTTTGCTGGCGTTCCTTTTCTGCTCAAGGATATCTCCCAAGCTATCGCTGGAGAACCTCTTACTTCGGGTGCCTTGCTTATGAAAGACAATATTGCCAGACGTGACTCGAACTATGTAGCACGAATCAGAAACAGCGGTTTTATTCCGCTTGGACATACGAATACGCCAGAATTCGGCCTCAAAAACATTACCGAGAACGTCCTTCATGGCCCGGCACGTAATCCGTGGAATCCCGAATATTCCCCCGGTGGTTCGAGTGGCGGCGCAGCTGCGGCGGTAGCTTCTGGTATTGTTCCGGCAGCGGGAGCTAGTGATGGCGGCGGCTCGATCCGTATCCCCGCCTCGTTCACCGGCTTGTTCGGACTGAAGCCCACTCGTGGACGTACTCCAGTAGGACCAGGTGTAGGCCGTCAATGGCAAGGCGCTTCTATTGACTTTGCATTGACAAGGTCCGTGCGCGATAGTGCTGCCATGCTGGATCTACTACAGGTCGTGCAGCCAGAGGCTGCTTTTCAAACACCGCTATATCCGGGCGTCTATCTGGACGATCTATTCAAGCCATCACAACGAAAACTACGCATAGCGTTCACAACAGCTTCTCCAGTAGGCACTCCTGTATCGAATGAAGCAGTCATTGCTGTGCTCAAAACTGTAAGATGGCTCGAAGCTGAGGGGTATGAAGTTGAAGAAAAGCTAAGTCCAGTAAATGGTGTTAGGCTGATGGAGAATTACTATACAATGAATACTGGCGAAGTGGCAGCGATGTTCGTATCGCTGGAAAAAATGATGGGACGTTCCATTACTTCCAGTGAAGTCGATATCGTTACTTGGGTCCTTGGGGAAGCCGGAAGAAAAGTCTCTGCGGCAGAATTTGTGCATAGTCTGGATGAATGGGATATTGCAGCCGCACAAATGGCAGGTCTGCTTAACCGCTACGATCTGTATATCACACCAACAAATGCGGATTCAGCTCCTAAGATTGGCGAGTTAACGCATAGCTCTGCTGAAATCGAAAAACTGCTGCATGTACATGAGTTGCCGAAAGAGGAACAAGAGCGAATGATTTACGCTATGTTTAAACCAAGCCTAACCTACACACCGTTCACCCAGCTCGCCAATTTGACGGGTCAGCCAGCTATGAGCGTTCCCGTCCATATGTCACAAGAGGGGCTACCGTTGGGGGTACAGGTAATGGCTGCTAAAGGCCGGGAAGATTTACTGCTTCAGCTTGCAGCCCATCTTGAACAATCCGAGCTGTGGGTAGGGATGACAGGGAATCCGCTTTTCCCAGGATGAAATTCATGAAGTGGTGGCTAAGTCAATTGACGATCATAGTTCTATTACTTAACTATGTTCGATCCTATTGAGAATATAATGATCGTAGGAAGATCGATAAAGATTTGAATCAAATCAAAATGAGATGGCCAAACAATGACTATGATTGGATCAAAATAGATAATAGTATTAGCGCTAATGTATAGCAGATATATATTAATAAATTAATGATTCTGGTACCTATAACTTGATTATCTAATAGTATTTTCGAAAGATAATAGTATAACAATGTATATTTTAATAGATGAATGCTTATATTATTATATGAATAGAGATAAAATTGCTAGAAAGAAGCCCGTACTCTTTATTAGTGCAGGCTTCTTTCTGTACTATTTGAAAAACTGCGTGAAATAAAAACATTCAGTCTAATCAAGCAGCTCTTACATCAGCTGCTCATTCTGTTCCTTTCTTTTCATCCTACTTTAAGTTCAGCAGACGGTTTGTCGACTAGGCTAGTAAATAAATTTCATCCCTTCAAATAGAAAACGCGCTGGGCGTAGGTTCTATGGGACTATGTTTTTGTCCTCTTCACGGCATCTAGCAACCGCACTAACTGAAACCAAAGATTGTCTTCGTCCAATTTCCTCCAAAGGGCAGAAAGAATTCGCTTGGCATCTGTACGAATGGCCACTATGAAGCAGCAGGCCGGAGTAGAATTTACTACTCCCCCAGGCGGAATAGTTAACGATGCTGTTAACCTTTATAATGTAAATAACTATATCTCGGCGAGTTTAACTGTTTTACTCAGCAGCTTCCAGTATCGTATTAATCACTTTCACACATAGCAATTAGTATAATCTGATATCAATCACATGCTCGCTGTTAGCTTATCAGCCTAAACAAGCATTCTCTTCGCCTTCCATGTGTTTAAACCATTAAACCCATAACGCGAAGCTACCATCGCAATAATCATACTAGATTCTTTTAGGCAATTAAATATATTGATGCGAACGGCTACATATAGTCTAATCCGATGCTACGTACCTCTCGCTTCTCCTAAAGTCGAGCGAGAAATCTAACCAAGGCTTCCCCCCATAAAAAACAGCGGAAGTTAAGGACTTTAATTTCATGTCCAACTCCTACTGTTTATGATTAGAGTACAATAAATCCATTTCCATCAGTTCCTGACTCTCCAGAATCAAAAATCCCGAAAACAAACCGGATGCCATCTATACTCCAAACTATTTTCCACTTCTTAATTCCGAGATTTGCTCTCGAAGATCAGACAACTTATCACGCAGTTCAGTCTCTTTATCCATCATTTTCCGCTGCGTCTCCAATATGGCACGCTCTTTATCAATCTCAGCATTTAACTGCAGCTTTTCAATCTCGCGTATAAAGTTCTGTTCCTTCTTTTCAGCCTCACCCTTAATCTGTTGTAACTCTCTCTTCATCTCTTGCATTTCCTCTTGAAATTTATCCTTCTTTCTTACGACCCTCTTTCATATCCTGTAGTTTGACTTAAGGGTACTATTTTCCGTCCCACAAACAATCCTGGACTTCAACTTTCCCTGACTCTCTTTTCCCGTAATGATCCCGTCCTTTAAAAGCTGTTGTCTCCACTCCTTTACCGTTTCCTCATTCAATTATTTCGTACATCTCATCGATTTTTTATGATATAAAACATGCGGTAAATATACATCTTCCTCAATACCAAGTTCGTTTTCGATATCAGTGAGAGCACCATCTTCATTAGCTGCTAAACCACGTAATTTGTTATAAAATTCCATAAGGTATTCCAATTGTTCTACAGTCTTAATCATCCGTAATCGCCCTTTCAGATTGATCGACTCCACGTTCATGATATGGATCCTGTTACGGTATCTATCATGTGCCGTTGTCTTCATATTCCTTTACACGCCTAAAGAAAGTAGTCCTTCCCATACCTGCCATTTTCATAGCTACAGTAGTCGTTATACTCCCTTCCTTCCATTGATTGTACACATGCAAAAGCTTAGCATTGATCTCCTTCTTCGGTCTTATCGAACAAGGTTTCATTATCGAGGCAAACAATATCCGCTCCGATCTCGCGCGTGATATATTTCCATTCGGCAATGATGCCATCATAATCACCCCCCAGCCGATCTAGCGCATCCATGTACACAAGATCCCTCTCACGGATCATCAGCCGCATGGCCTGATAGCGTGGTCGTTCGAAATCCTTGCCGCTTAGCTTGTCCACAAAAATAAACCGTTCCTCAATGCCCAGCTCCCGACCACATTTTGGAACATAATAACAGACGTTTTTAAAGTGTCCACAAAAGCATGCTTTTATGGCTGCCGATCGATAAGCCGGTCGTTGGATTGCGCTTCATCTTGCCATTCACCAGGAATGTATTGGCAGCAGCAGCTGCGGTGGATCCGCGAACCGGCCAGCGCCGGGGTAGCCAGGGAATACCTGCAGGCACTCCTGCAGACGGCAGGTATGGCCACCGGTGAGCGCTGCAGCGAGTAGCCTGACGTATGCCCGTTCGCGGTATCCACATCCGGAAGCCGCCGGCTGCTACCGATCGCTGAGCCGGCACCGTGCCGGGTAGTCCGGGAACTGCGGCAGGCACTCCTGCAGACGGCGGGTATGGCCACCGGTGGGCACTGTAGTGAGCTGCCAGGCGTTCGCCGGTCCTGGTGCATCCGCCTCCGGAAGAGCGCCGGATGCTGCGGATCAAAAAACCGATCACCTGGTTGTGCTGCAACTTGCAGCAGCAGCATCTGCGGCGGATCCGCGAGCCAGCACTGAGCCAGGGAGCCCGAAAATAACTGCAGGCACTCCTGCAGGCAGGAATGGCCACGGGTGAGCACTGCAGCGAGCAGCCCAGCGTTCGCCGACCACCCAGAGATTGACCTATATTGGAATCCCTCAAGCATAAAAAAGGAACCCGCGCTGGTATCAGCGTGAATTCCCCTCACCTGTAAGATTGTTATTTAGCAACTGCAATCTTCATTTCCAAGTCCTTGTAATAGGTCTTGATCCATTTTTTTCCTGAGTCTTTCAGGATGTCTCCTTTAGCGTCTATGGTGTACGTAAAAGGCCTAATTGTGATGGTTTTCGGCACTGCTTTGAAGGAGGCTGCATAGAACAGGTCTTCTTTACTGTTTGCTGTGATCGGTCGCTTGATGTCGATGTCGCTGACGGTTGCCTGAATTAGATTTCCTTTCTCATCGGCAATGTCATACAACATCTTGCTTGAACGCCCTTTGGATTTGGCTGCTCCAGGAACTTTCCCGCTGCTGTGCAGCTTGAGTTCCATCATTAACGGCGTCATCTGGAAATAGTCCACGGTATAGCTAAAATCCCCGCTTTTTTGAGTTGTCCCCGGCTGCAAGGTTGCAAGACTATTCAGCTTTTTCACCGGGACGGTAAAGGTAAATGGCTCCTTGACGCTCTTGGTGTACACCTCTATCGTCATTTTGAATTCATCCGCGAGCTGCGGTTTGCCATCTTTGGGGATGTTGAAAGAGAGCAAAGCTGCCCTTTCATCTTCCGGCATAGACGTCACATAGGGAAGATATAACATCCTTTTCCCATTAACAGACAAAACCGGGATCTGCGCGATATCAATAATGATCCCCTTACCCACAGTGCCTCCCTCCTGCCGGAATGCCATGTCAAGACGGTTCCCGTCAAAAATTACTTTGGATATACTGAGCGTTACGCCCTCGTGGGTAATCGCTAGATTGGAACTGGCAGATTGCCCGGAGGTCTCGGCACTAACGGTTGAAGGGAACCCGCTGCCTGTGACTGCCATTACCAACGTTACTGCCAATGCTGCTCCAGCGAATTTTTTTCTCAATTCAGGTTTCATAGAATTCAATGGATTCGCTCCTGTCCTATTTTTTATGAAAAGAAAAAGGGAGCTATCCCCAGGTCATTATTGATGACCTGCGGGACTCTCCCCTTCTCTAATGGATTAAGGCTTAACAGGAATGGTCAATTCCAGATCTTTCAGATATGTTTTCTCACCCACACTGTTCTTTCCTTGGCCGACAACGCTCCAATCCTTGTTGTTCACAGTAAGAGTAAATGGCTTGATTGTAATCGTTTTAGGTGTGCCAGCAAAAGGAGAAAACAGTTGATCAATCTGATATTCAGTCTTGGGTTCGCTGTTGAAATACTCGAATCTGCTCGGATTCACGACATTTCCTTGGTCGTCTACAAGCTCGTAATAGACCATACTAGCGCTGTAATCACCGGTTTGCCCCGGAGATTGTGGTACTTGGCCCTTACTATCCAGAACGAAACGGGTGGACACCGGCGAAATATCCAGTTGCTTAACGGTATAACTGAACTGTCCGTCAGATTTGGAGGCCTCTGGTTTCACAACAATCGATTTATTCTCCACGTTCACAGGAATCTTGAATTCAAAAGCTTCTTTCACCTGTGTAACATTCGCCTGAATGGTCAGCTCGAATTGGTCAGGCAAATTTAGACCCTTAGTCACTTCAACTACATAAGCATTCTTCTGCCTAGGCGAGTCGCCAAAGCTGCCTCCGCCATATTCAATGGCTTGTCCGTTAGCGAGGATCGTTGGCATTTTAATATAACCTTTAAGCTGATCCTTTTCCTCAACATCTTTTTCAAAAAGGTATGGAGAGCCTGTATTCGGCAAATCTACGCCTTCACGTTCCAAAACGAAGGACAACCGGGTTCCATCATAAAGTAAATTAGCTACCTTCAGCGTGATTCCTTCATGGGTTACACTCAGGTTAGGTTCTGTTACGATTCCTTGTTTAATGGCAGTATCCAAAGCTTCGTTGCTGGTTCCTTCAAAGAGAATTCCAACAATAGGAATTTGCTTTAACGTTGAAGCCATTGCCGGTGATACAAATCCCGTACCCACCACACCTGCACCAAGGATGGCTGCTGCTGCGGCCACTACTGCTGTTCTTTTCATTAAATTAGGTTTGGATGATGTTCTTTTCAATTCACTCGCTCCAATCGTATTCATAATTTGATAACTCATACTTTTCTTTGGTAAAGACGATTCACGAATCATTTGTTCGATGGCATTCATTTCAGCGAATTCCGTTTGTTCCGGCGAATGTCCCATGTGCTATCTCTCCTTTTCGGCTTTTACATTCCATCAGTTTGCGGCGCAATCGTTCATATTTTTTCCGTATGGTTGCGGACTTGAGGCCCATGATTTCGCCTATTTCCTCAAAGGTGTACTGCTCTACTGCCTTAAGGAGTAAAATATGACGCTCTTCAGTTGTGAGAAAAGTCAAAAGCTCACAAACCTCTGACTCATGACGGGAGATTTGCAGCACAGGCTGCTGCTCTTTATAATGATCGATCAGCTTAAGCCAGCGGCTCTGTCTCTTCTTCAAATTGATTAGATGATGGTATGCCATCTTATACAGCCAGGCTGAGAAGGATACTTGCCTGCTGTACTGGTGAAGATTTTGATAGGCGCGAATAAAGATCTCCTGTACGGCATCTTCCGTCTCCGCATGATTTTTCAGGATATAATAGCAGTAGGTATACATTTGCCGTTCAAACTGGATGATGATCGCACTGTATGCCTCTTTGTCTCCTGCTCTGACCTGTTCTACAACCGCTTCAATAGCATTCCATTTTCCTTCCTCTTCCCCGGGGATGGTTGGCTGCAAGAGCTCACCTCCTTTCTTGTTTACCTATATAACAATCTCGTAATGCTATTTTGTGACACTATTTTTTAATATGCAGTTAGATTAGGGACTACAAACGCAGTGAGATTAATTACATATACGAACAAAATCACCCAGGTTCCGTTACAGAGACAAACTCTGGGGATTCTCCAGACTCCAGGTCGTAGGCACTGATGGCTGAAAAAAAAGGTATCACTGAGGACGAAGCTTCTGCCATCATTCTAAATGATTCAGGCGCCAATAATAGAAGCTCGTTAGAAAGTAGAGAAGCTGCAGCACACTTAAACACATTTAGAACTGTAACCAAGATGCTCGATGGTATTAATAAAGCGATGTTTTGGACTCGTTGCTTTGTAATGGCAAGTGCAGGACTAGTAACACAATCGCATTTAAATATTGGTGGGTTGTCACTTTTTTGAATTCCCCATATTGTAAAGTTCTTTCCGGTCTACACCTTCCGATGTGGAAATGCAAAGCACCAGAGATCCATTTATGAAGGTTGATTTGTCCCTCCCCCCTCCTTCGATTGGAATCACTAACCAGATGATGCGTGCCTTTGAGTCGCCAAAAAATAAAAAAAGCCGCACCAAGCGCGGCTTCTATTTGATAAAGCACTTGCCTCTTCAGTTGGAAATCATATTAGAAAACGATTTACATCCTCATTAGGACATTGAAACTTCTCATGATCAAATCGTTATACAGGAGAGACGTTATAGTAATGTAGCAAACAATAATGGAAGAGTTATAAAACCATGAGCAAATATAAAATACTATATAAACCTTAAAAAGAATCTTCTAAAATGGAAATTAGGTTTCTATATCAGTTTTAGATTTTTCTGCGTAACTGGCTATAGCAGCCGAGAAGTCATTAGAAGTAAATGCTTTCAAATCGTCAATTGTTCCTTCTTCAATAGTGCCCGAAGCTTTTCCATTGAAAATGGCTAACTCCTTAGTATCTTGGTTAGTATACAATGGATCTACTATTTTATTTATTCGCATTTGAACAAAATCTTTTGATAAATCACTGTTAGCGTAATCTACGATCATTTTTCGGAATTTTAAAATATGATAATTATTTAATTTCGTTGTAAACATAGCTTTCTGCAACTTCATTGTTTTTTTAAACCAATACTGATCTAAAATGCATTGGGTAAGTGCTCCAACTATTAATGCAACAAAGCTCACGCTACTCCTGCTCCCGCCCGCAAATGCCATAGAAGAAGAGATGGATGGCTTCCTCAAGGAAGGCATCTATATCTTCTTGTTTGCTGGCTTCATCTAGCATTTCTCCCGAACTTCGAATATACATTCCTATAAATGAAAGTATCCCGTTGGTGGACACTTTATTTGAAATTTCTCCTCGTGCTTTGCCATCCTCCACCATCTTGACCATCAATGGTAAAACGTCATTTGTGTAACGTTCTTCAATATAATGAAACATTTCCTGGTCCTCAATCATAAGCTCCTTCACAGTCGTAGGAGACAATGAACTGTAGGTTTCTCTCTCCATCGTCATAATGTATTCAATAATCTCTTTTAGAGAATGCTCTCCATGAATGTAATCTTCAAATTCGCGAATGGCCTTCTCTATAAAATCCTTAAAGGCCTCACCAAGCAGTGCTTCCTTGCTGCCAAAATAATTATAAATCGTCACCTGTGAGACGCCTGCCTCTTTCGCAATGTCTGCGATTCGGAGGCGTTTGGGCTCACTGCTCTTGAGCATCTCCATCGTAGTCTTCATAATTTTGAGTTTTATTTGAGCCGCTCTTTTCTCAAATCCATTCATGCTATCCACCCTTAACTTCATTATATAGTGCGCTTATTTAAATTTAATGAAATATTTATTATCAATTATTTCATAATCCCATTGACTTCACTATTCACTAGGAATAATATAACATATGAAATATCCAATTAGTAATAGTTCATTATTTTGCAGCGGGGGTGGCGGCATGCTTGTAGTTGAAGGCTTAACCAAACGTTTTTCGAATGGCAAAGGAATCGAAGATGTTACGTTTACCGTTAATAAAGGTGAGGTATTTGGGTTTCTGGGGCCTAATGGCGCGGGTAAATCTACGACCATAAGACATATCATGGGATTTATGATGCCGGATCAAGGTAATGCGAGCATCCATGGACTTGATGTATGGAAAGCACAAGGCACAGTCCAAAAGCATATTGGCTATCTACCCGGTGAAATCAACTTTTTTGACGGGATGACGGGCCTTTCCTTCCTTAAGTTCATGTCTGGTATGCAAGGGATGAAGAACACTACTAAACGCGACCACCTTATTGAAAGACTGCAATTTGACGCCGCAACTCCGATCCGCAAAATGTCAAAGGGAATGAAGCAAAAAGTCGGTATTGTCGCAGCCTTTATGCACAATCCTGAAGTTATTATTCTGGATGAACCCACCTCGGGACTCGACCCGCTTATGCAAAAGGTATTTATAGATCTCGTATTGGAGGAAAAAGCAGCCGGAACCACCTTTCTAATGTCCTCTCACAGCTTTCAAGAAATTGAGCGCACCTGTGACCGAGCTGCAATCATTAAAGACGGACGCATTGTCACTGTAAAAAATATTCATGAATTACAATCGATGCAGCGGAAGCTGTTTGAAGTTGTTTTCGCGAGTCGTGAAGATGCAGAACAATTCGCCGCCTCCGGCCTGCAAGTCGAAGCTCGTGAAGGAAATATGGTCCGCATTGCCGTTCAGGGGAATTACGATCGATTCATTCAGGAGACCGGGAAATATAATATCCGCAGTATGGATGTGTTCACGCAGAATCTAGAGGACATTTTCATGGACTATTATGACCGTGAGGGGGCCGTGCAATGAATCTTCCACTTTATAAAGAAATGATGAGGGTGAACCTCAAAGGCATTATGAATTACGCCTTCGGTTCTGCCTTCTATATTCTGTTTATGATCTGGCTATATCCTGGGATCGCCGGAAGCACACAAGCCATTGATGACCTCATTAAAGCTATGCCGGAAGGTGTAGGTAAAGCCTTTGGATTAAACAGCGGATTTACCAGTGCAGAGGCTTTTATCTCAGGAGAATATTATGGACTTATTCTGGTACTGATTCTATCCATTGTATGTGTACAAATGTCGACGCAGCTCATGGCTCGACTTGTGGATCGTGGCTCAATGGCTTATCTTCTGATAGCACCAACTACGCGGAGAAAAGTAGCTACCACGCAGGCGCTTGTACTCATAACAGCTTTACTCCTGATTATGGGTGTAACCACACTCGCCGGACTATTAGGTAAAGCATGGTTCCTCGGCAGTGAATATGAATTTAACAGCGGACGTTTTGTACAGTTGAATACCGTTGCCTTTTTATTGTTTTTTGCCGTTGCGGGACTGACTTTTCTGATTTCCTCGGTATGTAATGATGAGAAAAAAGCGCTGGGGATTTCCGGCGCTATCACCTTCGGATTCTTCACTCTGGATCTGCTCGGCAAAATAAGCGATAAACTTGAGGGGTTACGTTACCTGACCTTGTTCTCCTTCTATCAGCCGGGTAAAATCGTTCAAGGAAATGTGGAGATTATTCAGGTTTCTAGTTGGTTACTGTTGATCGGTATTCTCGCTTTTGCCATAGGGATCGAGCTGTTCAGACGACGGGATCTTCCATTATAAGATTAAGGGACGCTCCAATAGCATGTGGCTACTGGAGCGTCCCTCTTTCATATAGAAGAATATAATAAGCTTCTTCACACTAGAGAAGCATTATTTTAAAATATAAGGATTTTGAAGCCGAAGGCGTTTATGCTTTTGATTTTGTATCCGGTCTAGGGACACCAAAGTTTGGCGTTCCATCCTCATTCCACTGGATCACTTGCACACGCGCGTGCCGATTAGGATCATATAACGGGTCTCCCACAATTTCCTTATAGCTTCTAGCATGGAACACTAGGATATCCTGTGTGCCATCTTCTGAGACTGTAAAGCTATTATGTCCCGGTCCATATTGACCGTTTTCTTCAGAAGTTGTAAACACAGGTTCTGGTGTTTTGGCCCATGATTTCGGATCCATTAAATCACTATCCTCATCAGCGGTTAACAACCCCATACAGTAGTTATGATCTGTTGCACTTGCCGAGAAAGTCATGAAAATACGTCCATTTCGCTTAAGAACTGCCGCACCCTCATTCACCAGGAAACCGATTTTTTCCCATTCATATTCAGGCGTGGTGATGCACACCTGCTCTCCTTTTAACGTCCAAGGATTTTCCATTTCAGAGATATACATATTAGAATTACCAGGGATATCGGGATCCTTTTGTGCCCATACGTAGTATCTAACCCCTCTGTGTTCAAAAGTGGTTGCATCCAGGGCAAAGGATTCCCATTTCGTTTTGATTTGACCCTTTTCCACCCACTCACCTTCTAATGGATTTACGGATGAGTTTTCTATGGCAAACATACGATGATCAAACAATCCATCTTTCGTATCGGAGGTATGTGCAGCTGCAAAATACACGTACCATTTTCCATCAATATAATGAATCTCGGGCGCCCAAATATTGGCACTCATTAAGCCTGTTTCATGCTTAACCCAAATGGTCTTACCCTCAGCCTCAGCTAATCCCTGAATGGATTCAGCACGACGAAGCTCGATTCTATCAAACTCCGGAACCGAAGCTATGAAATAATAATAACCATCAGTATGTTTATAGATCCATGGATCTGCCCTTTGCTCAATAAGCGGATTTTTCGCATTGAATTCTCTCATGATGACAACTCCTATATCTCTCTTTATTTTTAATTTTATGGGTCACCAAAACACACCCTTCCTTATAAGAAGGCAAGGTGTATTTAAGCTATGTTCATTTGATCTACCCTTTAATACCTGAATTCAAGTTAATAGATTGAACGAAGTATTTTTGAGCAAATATAAATAACAGTAGGGTTGGAACGATCGCCAAGATTGCCGACCCCATTAATTGCCCGATCATACGATAGTTTCCGTAGATATCTTGTAGCAAGAGCAACCCAGCTGTAACTGGCATTTTGTCTACATCTGTGTATACGATAACCGGCCAGAGGAAGTCATTCCAAGATCCCGTAAAGGAGAACAATCCGCAAACAATCAGAATCGGCTTAACTAACGGCAATATAATTTGTGCGAAAATTCTAAAGTCACTTGCACCATCAACTTTTGCAGACTCATCTAATTCTTTTGGGATACCGTTCATAAACTGTCTGACCAAGAAGATATTCCCCATACCCGCAAGACCGGGAATGATCATTGCCCAAGAAGTGTTCACCCAGCCCAAGGAATCGATAATTTTATAAGAAGGAATTAAGTTAACTACACCCGGGAAAAAGGAGATCCCTAGCAAAGTAAAGAACAGTGTGTCTCTTCCTTTAAAGTTAATACGGGTATAACCAAAGCCTGTAATCGAAATCACAATAACCACCAGAATTGTGTGGGTTGTAGCGATAAACAATGAATTACCTAGCCAACGTAGAATTGGGGCTGTAGAAGTATTGTTCAGAATCGTAACATAGTTCTCAAAGACCCATGTTTCAGGAAATAATCTAAAGCCTGAAGAAACCACTTCCGTTTGTGATCTAAAAGACGTGGAAATCCCGAAGATTACTGGAATAATCCAAATCACACAAAGGATAAGCAAAAAAGCATATGATACATATTTTGAAATGCTAACATTGGATGATCCTTTTACTTTGCCTGTTCTATTTACAACTGGACGATTATCTAGGCCATTTACCGCCTGATTTGACATTTTAGTACACCTACCTTTTCCATTTCCTTGTTAATCAAATAGTTCCCGAGAACCTTATGTAGCATTTCGGTTCATTACATAATATTGCAGTGCTGAGATCACCAAGATTACTAATCCCAATAACACTGCCATCGCCGATGCCATCCCTGCAATGGATTCACCGTTTCCGAAAGCTAATTGACGAATATACATCATGAGTACGTGTGTACTTTGTCGAGGCCCGCCATCGGTCATCATTAACGGTTGGCCGAATACATTGAAGGCTCCGGCAGTTGTCATAACAAAGGTATAGATTAATGGAAAACGAATAGATGGCAAGGTGATACTTGTGAATCTTTTAATTGAACCCGCACCATCGAGCTCGGCTGATTCATATAATTCTTGCGCAACGCCACTTAAGGAAGCACGATAAATAATCATGTTGCCCCCAATACCACCCCATAGTGTGATTACAATGATGATAATCCACGCATACGGCTGATTTGCAGGCCAAGCAATTTGTGATCCGAATAGATTACCAGTAATCCCCAATTGCTTATTAAAGATCAAAAGCCAGATTAGTGCAGCCGCAGAAATCGAAATCAAGCCCGGAATATAGAGAATAGATTGAATTAAGCTCTTCATTTTAACTTTTTTATGTTCTAGTGCAACAGCAACCATTAATGGGATAACTATTAATAATGGAACAGAGAGACCCACAAAGATCAATGTATTTTTCAGACCTCTGAAAAATTGAGTATGAAACGTTGATTTGCCATCAAAAAGAATGGCCTTATAGTTATCAAAGCCTACCCATACCGGGTCACTCATTAAATTCCACTTTGTAAATGAAGCATAAATCCCATAAATCGTTGGCAATAAAATGAAGACAGCAAACAAAATGACGTGCGGACCTACAAAGAAGGCAGGTGCCCAGTTTATTTTCTTTTTCATAGGATTTCATTTCTCCTTTTGCACAAAGTAATGCGCCACAGTACGGCACATTACTTCGTACAATCTATTCTATTTCGCTTTATTTCGCTGCACTGCTGCTTTCTGCGATCTTATCTTCTACAAACTTCTGCATGGTTGCCAAGGTCTCATCTAGATCAACGTTACCACGAACGATATCTGCGCAATAAGTATCTACTGCTTCTGCAATGTATGGGTAGTACTCATATGTGTAAATGTAAAGGGATTCAATTTCTTTTTCATTAGAAGTAAAGAAGGATTGCATGTAGTTTTGGTATTCAGGGCTTTGGTTAACTACGTTACTTGCTACGTTTTGACCAGCTTTTGCCCATTCCATTGAGTTTGTACGCACATATTCTAAGAAGTTAGCAATCCCTACTTCTTTTTCATCTGTTCTCTTATCGTTCTTAAGCATAGCGAACAAGTGAGAAGAAGATCTATTCGTGAATTTATCAGCGGTTGGAGAATAAATGTTAGTCACACCAAAGTTCAAGCCTTCAACTCCAGCATGTGCGGTAGAACTCCAAGTTCCGTCTGTGGAGAAGAGTACGTTTTGGGATTGGAACATCAAGTAACCGTCTTCACCAAATGGAGTCATCAAACCAGCATCAGCAATTTTCTTAACGTCTTCAAAGGCTTGTTTAAATACTGGGGAGTTAACAGCCGGTTTGCCGTCCACCTGAATATCTCCACCCAAGTTTTGAATTTGAGCCAGGATAACCCATCCGAGCAAGGCATCATTAACTACATAGTCACCTTCATCCAATTTACCTTGTAAGGAAAGCATTTCATCAATCGTAACAACGTTATCATCCAAGAAAGATTCAGCATTATATTTCTTGAGCAAATCTTTATTGTAATACATTACGTTACTGTGGATATCAAGAGGTACTGTGTATTGCGTTCCGTCGATGTTACCAGTGTTCCAAGCTTGTGGTAAGTAATTTTCAGCTTTTAGTTCAGGTTGTGCCGGCAATACAGTATCTTGCATGGGTTCTAAGACACCTTGCTTAACAAACCCAGGAACACGGTCAGCGTGAATAATTGCTAAATCAGGCACACCTTTGCTGGAAGCCAAAACGGTAGAAATTTTCGTGTACATATCAGCTGTAATAACGTGCTTCACTTTAATCTCTGGATTCGTTGCATTGTAGTCTTTAACGATTTGATCCATATAAGCACCATCATCACCAGTCAGTGGTGTCCAGAACGTAATCGTCTTACTATCATCTTTACCACCACATCCTGCTAACACTGTCGTTAACATTAGAACCGTTGCTAATACTACTCCAAATTTCTTTTTCATTACTCTCTCCCCCTGCAGCTGTAATGTTAAGATAATCATTCACATTAACTTTGTTGGAAACGATTAACTTAAACTTAGTATACAGTCGCTTTGAAAGCGTAGTCAAT
>NZ_CDRJTB010000070.1:0-35417 GCF_976954365.1 Paenibacillus sp. Marseille-Q9583 | reverse complement strand
AGGTCGTCAAGCATATAAGTAATTGCTTGACGATCTGGATTTTTTTGCTAAAAAGGATGATTGTCCGTTCTTTTAGTAGTCTCCGATTACAAGTTGGTTTTATTTAATTTATCCAATCACACTTGAAAATAATGTAAATGTAGAGTATTGTAAGTGATAAGTAGTAAGTAGTAAGTAGTAAGTAAATCAAAACGCTCACCATACGGAATAAATATCATCCAGTAAATACGAATTTATGGATAGGGGTGGATGGTTATGATGGATTTAAAATTAACACCAAGTTTTTCAGTGATCGCGCTTAATGCACAGAGAAGTCTTCATATGACTACTGTCAAGAAAGTTTCTTTACGCTGTATGGCAGCAGCAGTTATATTGGAGCTTTACTTAGAGGGATGTTTTACGCAATCAGAGAACAAGTTAACTTTGCCCAATGAAGGATTTGATCAAGCTCATTCAACACTTTATAGAGAAACGGTTCTGCAGCCCTTGCTTCATAAACATGCTGAAGTGAAGGGTGATCTAAATTGGTGGGTAAAAAAGGCCTCTATGCTGTCTAACAAACAATTAAAAAAGTTCGAGACCGCGATTTCAGATGATCTTAAAGCAATGGGTTTGCTTGAAGATATCCCAAGTCTGTTAGGGAGCGACATGTTTTTTGACTCTGCCGAAGTTGAAGTTAGAGCTTATCGCAGTAATATGGAGGCGTACTCAAGCATTACAGAGAACATTCGCGCAGAGATTTTGGAAGAGGGTTCAGTAACGGATGAGGTTATTTGTATGCTGTGGCTGCTTCGTGAATGTGGATGCATGCATGATTTCTTCTCGCTAAATGAAATAGAAAAGGTAAATATCAAACTACATGATCTATACCAAAGTAATTTATGGGCAAAGGCATTGCTTCCAATACAAATTCGCCATGGAATTGAGCTGGGAATCAAACGCTTTTTAGCATTGAAGACAAAGTTTGCGAAGACTTTTATCGGTAGTAGCATCAATCTTTTATTCCCTGCCCTAGAGCCATCACGAGCTGTCTTTATAGAAACAGAGTCTTGGTTTGATAATTCTAATCAAAGACTAGACGCAGTTATTACAAGATTAGTATCCTATGGACATGAAGTTAAGGTGATGGAGAGAGGATCGATTGCGACCCTTAAAATTGATAATTTGTTATACGATGCGATCCCGCATTTTGTAATGATGAAAGTGCCAATCCAAGGTGTGCGTCTTGTTCCGAAGCGCCCGCTGTAAAGGAGTTGGTTATCATTGTCTAGACAACGTTCCATGGAGAATATTTTGGCTTCAGAGTATGTATCTATAGGTGAATTGGTAAGAATCACAAACTCTCGTTATAGTACACTCAAACATTATACAGAAGAAGGTATGCTTCCCTTTGAACAGGCCGAGGAGAATTTAACACGCAGATTTAAAAGGGAGGAAACCGTCGCACGCATTCTTTGGATCAAAGAGATGAAAACAAACGGTTTATCTATCCCGCAAATTAAAGAAGCTTTAGGAATGAATTAAACATCGGGATTCCCGGTGTTTTTGCTTTTTTTAGTCAAAGAATTATAAACCCTCTGATAACCGTGCCCCAATCATCTGAACAAATTGCTCAGCCGCAACAGACAGCTTTCGATCCCGTCGTACTGCAAAACCTATACTGCGAGGTAAAAGCGGATCTTCTAACTTCAACTCATAAAGCTTTCCACTGTGAAGATCCTCTTGCACGAAAGAACGGCTGATAAAAGCTGCCCCATACCCTAATCTGGCGAACTCTGCCAGCAGTTCTATACTCCCTAATTCAATATCTGGAATTACCGATAATCCCTTAGTCGCAAACCATTGTTCAACAAATACTCTAGTGCTGCTCCCTTGAGAAAATAGGATTAAAGGCAGCTCTGACACTTCTCTCATGGTTAGTGAACGACTAGCTAATTCTTGATAGACTTTACCTACTACAAAACAATCCTCTAACACAGCCAGCGTCTGTATATTTAGCAGTGGATCGTGAAGCGGCATATGGACAAAGGCGCAGTCGATCTCACCATCTTTTAAACGCTTAGTGATGTCTGGCGTCTTCCCATGAGAAAGACGAATTCGTATACCTGGGTATGTGCTATGAAAGGTATTCAACTGCGGCAACAAAAGATGCTTGATCAGATAATCACTAGCTCCGATTCGTATTTCTCCCTCATTTAACTGCTTCAAGCTCTCCAGATGCTTCTGTGCAGAATCCAGCATGGAAAAGGATTGCTCCACATATTCAAATAGCGCTCGTCCTTCTTCTGTAAGCTCTACACCTTTGGACAGCCTGTGAAACAGCTTCAGTCCTAAGGCTTCTTCCATTTGTTTAATGGCATAACTCACAGAAGGCTGTGTAATATGTAGTTCCCCTGCAGCTTTTGTTAAATTTCGATGACGTGCCGTTTGCCAGAAAATACGATACCACTCCAAGTTGAACATGTGGTATAGATCACCTCTATATCAATATGGTAAAAATCCAATTTCATTTATTTCATTTCATTCATTATAATCAGGCTAGAGGAATAATTCAAAGGGGTGGATGAAGTGGAATCCAATCAACCGGACTTAGAAGCACGATCTCCATGGTCAACGAATAGCGATAAACACATAGTGAAGATTAGCCCAGCGAAAGCGGTAATCAATGGGACGATAACCATATCAGGAAGTAAAAGTCTGACAAATCGCGCCTTGGTAATCGCTGCTTTAGCAGATGGACGTTCAGAAATAAAGGGAATATTAAGAAGTGATGACTCTTACTGGTGTATTGAATCATTAAAGAAACTGGGGATTCCCGTTGTGATAGAAGAAGAGACAGCTGTTGTGGATGGATGTGGCGGCAACTGGCCGAATCCGACTGGTGAGCTATATGTAGGAGCGGCAGGTACGGTTGCGAGATTTTTACCCGCTGCACTCGCGGCAGGGACTGGCACTTGGACAATGAATGGAAGTAAACGGCTTTGTGAGCGACCACTCGCGCCATTACTCGATGCATTAACGACCCTTGGTGCACAATTTGAGTATAAACAAGCCGACCGTTGTTTACCTTTTACATTAGAGGCAAAAGGTCTGCAAGGAGGAAAGGCAACCCTGCCCGGCTCCACTTCAAGTCAATTTATAAGTGGATTACTGCTAGCTGCACCGTATGCCAAAGAACCGGTAAACGTGTATATTGATGGAGAAGTTGTGCAAAGAGACTATGTCGAGATGACCCTTGCCATGATGGCCTCATTTGGTGTAACGCCAGAAGCATCTCAGGACGGTCAATCGATAACGGTTCCTACAGGAAAGTATCAAGGTCACACGATCACCTTAGAGCCTGATGTATCCACATGCTGTTACTTTTGGGCGGTAGCTGCGCTTACGGCAGGACGTGTACGAATTGAAGGGATCAATGCTAGCAATACAAGTCAACCTGATATCGAGTTCTTAGACGTTCTGGAGGTAATGGGCTGTACCGTTGTTCGTGGAGAGAACTTTGTTGAAGTACAAGGTGTCCCACGGCTTAAGGGTGGATACACAGTGAGTATGAAGAAGTGGTCGGATCAAACATTAACAATGGCTGCTATGGCTATTTTTGCAGATGGTCCAATCACTCTAAAGGATGCCGCACATATCAGACATCATGAATGTGATCGGATAGCCGCGATATGCGAGGAAATAAGTAAGCTCGGAATACGTGTGGAAGAGTTTGAGGATGGTCTAACGGTATATCCGGGTCAGCCACTCCCAGCTTTACTAAATTCTCATGACGATCATCGGATGGCTATGGCGCTTTCTTTAATCGGCTTGAAGATTGAAAATATTCAGATTATCGACCCTGGTTGTGTCTCCAAGACCTGTCCAGATTATTTTGACCGTTTGTCAGCGTTAGGCGTACAGGTCCAATACTAAATAAGGAGTGCATATATAATGGCAGGAAATACATTCGGTGAAGTGTTCAAAATTACAACCTTCGGTGAGTCACATGGTGTGTCGGTAGGGGTCATAGTGGATGGTGTAACACCAGGCGTCGAGATTAACGAAGCGTATATACAGAAACAGATGGATCGGAGAAAACCGGGCCAATCTTCAGTGACTACTCCTCGTAAAGAATATGATGTTGTCCACATACAATCTGGAGTATTTGAGGGGAAAACAACAGGTACACCGCTCTTTGTAGTTCTTCAAAACCACGATATGAGACCAGAAGCGTACAGCGAGATCCAGGACGCTTTTCGTCCGGGCCATGCCGATTTTACTTATTTACAGAAATACGGCATTCGAGATCATCGCGGTAGCGGACGTGCTTCAGGTAGAGAAACTGCGGCAAGAGTGGCCGGAGGTGCGATAGCTCGTAAGTTGTTAGAGAGAAGAGGCGTACAGGTAGTAGCGTACACACAAGAAATCGGAGGCATAAGATGTGAATCCTTCGATGAGGGTGTGATTGAACAAAACGCTGTCCGTGCCTGTGATCCAATTGCAGCTGACAAAATGATTAAAAAAATTGAGGGGTTAGAGGAGATTGGGGATAGCTGTGGTGGCATTGTAGAATGCCGTATTCGTGGCGTGGTTCCGGGTCTTGGAGAGCCGGTCTTTGATAAATTGGATGCAGAGCTGGCGAAAGCTATGCTGTCCATTGGCGCTGTTAAAGGGATAGAATTTGGAGCTGGCTTCGAAGCAGCAACGATGCTGGGGAGTGAGCATAATGATGCGAGGAATAGCGATGGTTTTCTAACTAATCATTCCGGAGGAATCATCGGGGGGATTAGCACAGGACAAGAAATCGTATTTCGGATCAGTGTAAAGCCTACTTCGTCCATCTCTGTGCCACAGCAAACGACTAACATCAAAGGGGAAGAACAAGAGATACGCACCGAAGGCAGACATGATCCATGTATTTGTCCGAGAATCGTACCTGTCGTAGAGGCTATGGCTTGTTTAGTACTGGAGGATCAGTACAAACGACAAGCCGCTATGCTCGGATAATACAAAAGTGGCAAAGCCTATTAGCACATATTGCGCTAATGGGCTTTTTACTGTTCACGCATCGATTTCACCCCATATAGAAACCTCATTTAGTATATTATGGAATTAGGAAAGCGGAAAAGAACTCATACAAAATACAAAATAAAGGAGGGGCGTTAATAAACAACGACAGAGAACCAGTAAAATTCCAAAAATAAACTAAGAACGGGTTAAAAAAGGTGGTTTTATGAGAATACTCACGTTAGGTATTGTAGTATTGATGTTATTTGCCTCTTTTGAACCGTCAGAGAAATTAGCAACAGAAAGCTTACATGAATTGGCTAATCGTAAATTTTCTATAAAAGAAGATCAGATCCGTGAAGATGATTATGATTCAATGGTGACCTTTGGAAAATCCTTCGTTAATCTATATACCGGAGCTGTTGCAGAACAAGAAACTGTATCATTTGAGAACTACATCTCGAATGCAAATCTTCTTAAGTTCACAGATAAAATGTTGGAATTAACACAAAAGCAGGAATTGAATGGTGCCAGTAGTGTGAATTTCGGCCTTGATAATGAGTTTAAGGAAGAAGTATTTAAAAAAATTGATAAGAATCTTTACTATTTAAGCTTACCTTTTTCAAGCGAAGGGTCTGGAATGACTTGCAAACTATTAGTTCAATCTTCAAACAAGTCATTGGAAATTGTTGATTTGTACTTTGGATACAAAGATGGTGTAGATACTTTCACAACGGGTCACCCTGCGGAAAGAAAGATTAATAATCCACAAATATGGGATGAGCAAGAATGGATTGACGGTGTTTTTGAAAAGCTTAAACGATATGAAACCGAACTCTCAGTCAAGTAGACGGTAGAAGAATAGAGATCCGAGCAGCAACTTGCTTTCAATATTCAGCGGTAACAATAAAAGCAGCGGTATGTTTAGGCTTTAGTTACAGCCCTAGCACCGCTGCTTCATTATTAAGGTATTCTAATCTAATTCTGCTATTATTTCAGGGCTTTACCCAGGACTCGTTCAGATCCATTTCCCGAATACAATCAGCTGAGTCATTCCTGTTGTTACTAATCATTGGTGTGACCGGGTACACCTGCATTTCATCTGCTGAATAAGGCCGCAGAATCGGATTCAGTGCTTCCAGATCATTTGTCTCCTCATCAAGCCATCGAGTGATATCCTGTGGGGACAAAATCGCCGGCATCCGGCTCTCAAATTCGCTAATTAGTGGATTGGCATCTGTCATGACCAGAGAGCAGGTGCGAAGAGGCTCCCCGCGCGTATCCCGCCAAATTTCGTATAGACCAGCCACTCCGAACATACTGCGATTATTCATGACTACCCGAACGGGATAAGTCTTTTTGCCTTCTTTTTTCCAATAGTAAAATCCATTACAAGGGATAATACAGCGCTGCTTGTCCACCATCTTGCGATAGGTTGGATTCTGATGCACATTTCGGAGATCCGCATTGATCGCATCTTTACCCCAATAAGGAACGAAGCCCCAGCGGAACTCATCCAGAATTCGCTCACCATCCTGCTGTAATACGACAGGCATATCCTGTGTGGGACTAATATTATAGCGGTCTTTATAGTAGTACATCACCCGTTTGATTTCAAAATGATCCCTAATGTCTTGTAGTTCGGCCGCCAGAGAAAAACGTTGACACATGAAACATCAGCCTCCTTTTGTTTCGTAGTGTTTGTAAAAGGAGGTAAATTATTCATGGCTTCCGAGGTCACTAATTAATTGATCCGTATCCTGCGATTGACAGTAATAAAGGAGCCGTAAGTTACGGCCCCCGTAGTTTATCTTACTTGCGACCGATACTACAGCTTTGATGAATTATTGCAGACTCACACTATCTACATAAATAGCTGATTGGCCACTACTGTTCGTGGAGGCGCGGAATTCTACCCCGATTTCTTTGACCGCCGACAAGTTTGAAATGCCGCTGAGGGATAATGTCAAAGTGGTGCCGCTGTTTGACTGAATCAGATTCTCTCCGGAATCGTACCATGTCCACCCTGACCCGGTCTTCACGTAAAGTTTCGCATTGATTCCGTTGCCGATATTACCCCAGTTCGCATGCTTAACCGTTGCTTTCAGACTGCTTTTTCCAGATAGATTCTGATTTGAGGTTATATACAGACTATGTGTGGAATTGGATTGTAAGGTGATATCGGCTTTAAGAGTTTGCACTCCCGTAGCTTTCCATTCATTGGTGACCCATGGTCCTCCCGAAATATTGCTTCCCGACCAACCCTGAGTTCCCGACTCAAAATCATATAAAATCGTCCCGTTATTACTCGGACTCGGGGTAGGAATTGTTGTAGGTGTTGGTGTTGGTGTTGGTGTTGGTGTTGGTGTTGGAGTAGAAGTAGGACTTGAGGTTGGAGTTACACCTCCGAAAACGCCGGATAACACGGAAGTTGCTTTGATGCCGTTACTGCCATTCACTACAGTATTGCCGAACGAGGTGAGGGAGTTGCCGGCCCAATCATTCGTCATATCAAGATAAGCCAGATCACTGCTATTGCCCTTCCAGGACCAAGCCAACCAGCCGACTCCCTTCTCTTGGGAATAGTTCATAATGGTGGCTTCATCCACATCACCGTTTGTATGCTGTCCGCCAAATTCGCCGATAATCAGCGCAAGATTCTTGTTCAGCACACCGTCAATATTGGATTTGACGGTATTTGCATTGCCCCCAGCATATTCATACATATGGATAGAGAACACTGTATTTTTTAACGGGTCCGCATTCAGTACTTCCGTCCCATAATTTTTGACCGAATCTGGATATTGCCCCCAGCCAGCAGAGTCAACAATCAACGTATGATTTAGACCGGCATTTCGCAATTTTGGAATGGCTTGCTTATATCCACTAGCCCAGGCCACCCCATCCCATGTTCCGTACCACTCGTTAGCTATATTTATGATTACACGGTCTTCCTTGCCGATCAGCGCACTTTTAATACTAATCCAGTAATTAACGGCGTTATCCAAATCGATTAGACTATCGCTTCCCGTTGCGTCATGTACTTCTAAAACAGCAATCAGTTTGTTTTGTTCACAGAGGCTGATGATATTCTTGATGGCGTTCACATCATCAATCGTCCATTTGTAACCATTCGCTAATACAATACGTATCGTGTTGGCACCTGTTTTGGCAATGGCTGGTATTGCGGTGGATAATTGATCCTTATACCATGTGTGCGCATGATTGACTCCTCGCATAACAAATGGTTGTCCTGTAGCATCCATTAATTTGGTATCGCTTACATAAAAACCGCTCGCAGCATGTGCTTTGTTCGAAAGTTGTCCGGTCCATGAAAAAATCAATAAGAGTGCTACAAAAGTTATCGACCACTTGCGTAAAATCACCAAAAACCACCCCATGAATTTTATTTATGTAAACCCTCATTAAGTTAATCCTGGTAACGTCCGTTCACCTCCTATTGTTAGAATAATGAGGGAGTCATATTTAAATGTGCTTTCATGAATTCACTAATTTCTTTGGATTTATCGTTATTATATTAGCATCATGTTATTTTGAGGGCGTATGATTATTTTATGCAATTGGCCAATTTTCGCTTTGAAAATTGTTTTTTATTAAACGTACGTCTATTATTTAAAGAGAAATTTAATTTGAGGATAAAGATACCAAATGATAATAAACATTTGTTATTGTTTTGTTATCTATTTTATTTGTTGTATATCAGGTGATGCTCTCCTCCCTACCTACATTGAACTTAATGCCTCGGAAGCTTCCCTCCATATTGCGCCCTTAGCTGCTGCAATTTATCCAGCTTGCTCAGACTACTCTCCCTGTTTACTAAGCCTACCCCAAGAATCAGATTCTCGATAATATACGTGGGACCGACCATGGAGTGAAACTCCCAAACCTCACCTCTACCGGCATACAGTACAATATCTGCATCTTGGGATCGAGGATACACGAGTCTATCGGTGATTAGGATGACCTGGTAATTAGCTTCACGTGCATGGTCCAGAATCACTTCGATTTCAGGTAACAGTTGAACGAATCCAAAGACAAGCAATACATCTTTTTGATCAGCATGCATTAAGGTCTCTAGCAGTTCGTGACCGCTGGGGGCCATTTTTTTCATCTGTATTCCAAAACGTGCCATACGATAGATCATCAGCTCTGCCAGTCCAGCACATGGACCAGGGCTATATACATAGACAATGTGAGCTGCAGACAGTGCTTCTATCGCATATTGCAGCGCTTCGTCGCTCAAATAGCGGCGCGTTTCTTGCAGATGATGTAAGCAATTGTCCAGCAGCACTTGAGGGAGTGAACTATCATCCGATCTTTGCATGGCATCACGCATTTTTATGGAAGGTGTGGACTCAAAGCGGAAACGGAGTCGGTTCTTGAAATCCTTGGCATGCTTGTATCCAGCCGCTTTCCAGAACCGTGAGACGGAGGCGATACTTAATTGAAGCTCGTCTGCCATTTCCTGTTCGGTCATGTAGACCACGCGTTGCTCATTTTTTTGAATAAAGTCAGCAATAATTCGTTGATTTGGTGAGAAAGCGCGGCGATTCCAATCCTTATACAATCTCTCATTCCTCCTAATATGAAGCATTAAATAGAATATAACGTGCGAAGATGTTGTAAATATTTTTACAACGTTAAAAATACTGAAAAAAATATTACTCCCATTTAACAATTGGTAAAAGTTGTGCTGACATGACCTTCTTATAATAAAGATAAATTCCTGTAGGGAGGCCAAATATTCATGAGTACGATAAAAACACGCTACACGCTGACCCAGTCACAAAAAATGATGATTTTTGTACTGTCGATGTCGCTTTATGGCTTGTCCAATATGTTTACGGAGCTTGTGCCTGGGATCAAACTAGGCCCCATTGAATTATCGATTGAATATTTCGCTTTCATTCCTTTGACCTTATGTATGCTGTTTCATCCATTGTATGCGGCTATTGGGGCAGCTGTAGGTGAAGTGATCTTCGGGGAACTGATGTTAGGTCAATTTGGTGGGCTGGGCGAATTGGAGAAATTTATCACTTTCTCACTGGCAATGTATACTGCTGGCCGTATGGTATCTGATCCTAAGAATCGTAGACAGGTTGGAGTGGCAGCGATTACTGGCGTAGCGATTCACCAGTTCTTCAGCTCTGTTGTGGATATAGTAAAAGTATGGGTGGGTGTAGAAGAGCTTGAGGCTGTTAAAGGTCTGGCAGAGAGTATCGTTGTAATCGAGGGAGTTGGCTTTTTGAATGATGTACTCTTCTCCGGTATCTTGTTCGCCTTAATTCCAACTATGTATCTGGTTCCACGTTTATATGGAAAGATCGAACCTTTGCTTGGTATGAAGCCGCGTGAACGGAACATGAAATATGTAACAGGGGCTTGGCTATCTCCTAAGCTCGTTATTTTTGGAACGATTCTGGTCATGGTTGCGCTTGGATCGGAATTACTCTCGGAATCCGGATGGAACTTTGGTGACTTTGAGTTTGCGTGGGCAGAGTCCAATGAAGAGAGCTTAATCTGGCTGAGTATGCTGGTAGCGGCAATTGTTGCAGCAACAGCGATTATATCCCTGATTCGGCGTTCAGCACGTAAAAGACAGGAAGCGGGTCAAGTAGATGCGTAATTCAATACTCGAACTGAACGGAGTTACCTTTACTTATCCAGGAGCCGAACAACCTGTACTTCAAGAAGTATCCTTGCGGCTAGAAGAAGGAGATTTCATTGCCATTATAGGTAGTAATGGTTCGGGAAAATCCACGCTGTGTAAATGCTTTAATGGCCTGATTCCTCATTATTACACAGGGGACTTCACTGGCGAGGCGACGATCTGTGGACAACCAGCAGATGGGAAAACTGTAGCTGAGCTTTCCAAGCATATAGGGTATGTTTATCAGGATTTTGAGAATCAATTGGTGCGTCCGACGGTTCTTGATGATGTGTCGTTTACACCACTTAATTATGGATTTGCCGATTACAAGGAGCGGGGAGAGCGAGCACTGGCATTAACCGGACTTAGCGATTTAAGAAATGAATTCATCTGGCAATTGAGTGGCGGGCAAAAACACTTACTAGCTCTAGCCGGAGCACTAGCAATGGATCCAGAAATTCTGGTCATTGATGAACCGGTAGCTCAGCTGGATCCACAGCATGCCCGCCATATCTATGATATTTTGCGCCGTTTGAATGAGGAGCATGGGAAGACCATTGTAGTGATCGAACATCATGCGGAATTTATTGCAGACTATTGTAAGCATGTTGTCCTGATGGATAAGGGGAGAATGTGCTGGCAGAAGCCGGTGCGTGAAGCTTTGTCATCTGTAAAAGAACTGCTGGAGCTGGGTATTTATCCCCCGGATGTGACTCGGGCAGCTTGGTTGTTGCAATCTGATGTGCCGCTAACCCAATTCCTTCCTTTGAGTGCTGAAGAAGGGAACGCCCACATGATATTGCGGCAGGATGCGATCCAGAGAAATGATCCATCTGACTATATGAAGGAGAGGTCCCTTACTGTAATTCGGGAAGAGAAGAGTGTCGTTCAAATGGAGAACGTACACCTCTCATATCGTACGATTCATAAGACGATGCATCCTGTCTTGAATGGTGTTCAGCTAGATCTGCGGCAGGGTGAGTCTATCGCTCTTATTGGCAACAACGGAGCGGGTAAATCTTCTTTAATGAAGCTGATTGCTGGAATTGTCAGACCTACAGCTGGAACCGTAAATGTGAAAGGGATGACCGTGAACGGTCTGCCACCCGAGCGTCTCTCCAGTACCGTGGCATACGTATTTCAGAACCCAGAGGAAATGTTTATTGAGGATTCTGTACGCAAAGAAATCGCTTATTATTTGAAGGCACGGAAGCTACCAGACACTGAAGAGAGAGTAGCAGAAATGCTAAAAGCTTTCCGGCTCAATGAATTAGCAGAACGTGACGCTCGACTACTGAGTGGGGGGCAGCAGCGCCGAGTATCGCTAGCCATTGGTGCCGCTGTTCGTCCTGCCGTCATGCTGCTCGATGAACCAACGGCGAATCTGGATATTTCGACCAAACAGGAAATGGTTCATGTGCTGGATACACTTCGCAGTCATGTTGAGACAGTGGTGATCGCGACACATGATATGCAGCTTGTGTCTGAATGGGCGACTAGGATTATCGTTATGCATCATGGCAGGATTATTGCTGACGGAATGAAAGATGAAATCTTCGCTGACGGACTTCTATTACGGAGGGCGGGTCTGGCTCAGACACAATTGATGGAGCTGAGTCTTATGCTCGGTTTGCCCAAAATTTGCAGCAGCTTAGAGGAATTCGTAAGTCTAGTGGAAGTGAAAAAGGAGGTAACTGCAATCCATGGAAGCCGTTAAACGGGCACTTGACCGTATATCTCTAGAACAAATTAAACTGGAACTCTTAGGGACTGCTTATAACAGCAGCAGTACTTTTCTGGGGAGGCTCGACCCGCGAACGCTGCTACTTTGGTATTTGTTCTTTGCCATTGTGCCTTGGTTTGTACATAACCGTACAGTTCTGTTAGGGATGTTCGTGCTTATGGTCTTAACGACTGTCCTCTCCCGAGTCAGCCCATATATTATTTTTATATTGTGTCTGGGATTAATCAGCCAAATTGGGTGGATGTTCATCCTGTCTCTCTTTTTCGGCGGAGGAATTGAATCGTTGCTGCCTATGTTGACGCTGACACTTAAGCTCTCAGTGATATCACTAGCGAGTATTACGGTTTTCTCCAGTCTCGATCCGGAAAGACTTAGCGACGGTCTGCTATCCTTAGGGATTCCTGATACATTTGCTTTCAGCTTATCTTATGGTTATCGTATTTTGCCTACGTTATTGGAGGAATTCCATCAGATTTTGTTATCCTTCAGACTGAGAGGGCAAAGACCGCTGCAACATGGTTTGTTGTATTGGAGAACAGCAACGTATTATTTGCGCATTGTGATCCTGGCTTTTTATCCACTCATGCTAAACACCGCTAAACGTTCCCGGACCACGATCGAGGCACTTGAGACTCGGGGATTTAGCTACGGTCTGAATAATAAGAAAGTGAAGAAGATCAAGTTATCTTATTTGAAAATGAAGCGGTCCGACTGGTACTTTTTATCCGGATCCACCGTTTATGTTATTTTGCTATTCTGGATCGGTTACCTCTACCCTAAACTGGTGTATTAACATTACTCATAAGCTCAAAGGAGACGAATTAGACATGAATATTGATCTGCATACCCACGGTAAATTATCTAAGAAATCGTCCTTTTCCCTTGAATATTTTGCTGAAATGATGTTTGAGGCGAAAGCGAATGGATTACAGGCAGTAGCTTTGACCGAGCACTTTAACACTTCTAATTTCTTTGCGATGTATGAGACGCTGGACCAGACTTATCCTTATAACGGACATTATTATGATGTAAACGGACTTAAACTGTTTCCAGGTATGGAGGTTGATATCGCGGAGACAGGTCATATCCTGCTGATCGGTCTTAAGGAGAATGTTCTAGCAGTTAGAGCTTTTCTGGATGAGCATACGCAGGAGGGGAATTTTATTCCTTTCAAGGATTTGCTGGACATGGCTGACGAACATAACCTTTGGAAAATCGGAGCTCATCCTTTCCGAACTTCTACGCCATTACATCAACTGGATCCAGAGCTGCTTCGGAGATTAGATGCTTTTGATTTCAATGCAAAGGATATTTACATGCAGGGGGCAGAGACTTACAAGAAACTGATCACACCATTTGCTGAAAAGCTTGGTGTTCCGGTGATTGCCGGTAGTGATAGTCATCAATGTCTGCAATATGGGAGTGTTCTGAATCGGTTGAATATTACCTGCTCGACGGTTGAGGAATTGAAAGAGACCATTAAGCAAGGTAACTACGAAATTGAGCTTTCGCCTTGTCTTCACACTAAAGTGAAAGCTTCGGTCATGATGAAGAAACTTTTAAAGCAGCTAATTGGTGAAGCACCTTCCAGAGATGATGCAGAGGTTGGCAACATGGTCTAGCCGATTGCAAACATTCCTGTTATACTTTTTTCGTGAATGTAATCGGAGGTGGTACTGTGCTAATGCTGGTTTGCCCATTAGCTAGAAGTTCCTCACGCAAAGCCTAAATTAGGGCGATACTTTGCGTGAGGTGCGATAGGATGGATGATCGCCCAAACTAAATATTATCGTTTCTAATAATGGGCTTTGCACCTTATGAAATTTCAAAATATAAGGGGCTGAAGAGCAATGAATACACCATTTATTAGAAACCATCAATATAATTTTATTATAAAACAAACAGACTTCCTTCTAAAAACACTGCGAACTGTAGCGGATCGAAGAGTCTTGGAGACGGTAAGATATCGATCATCGTTGAATGTTGAAGAAGCTTTTTCAACACTAAGTGATAGTCAGCAACAGTTGCTGCAACAAATATCTGCCTTTGAGACTGCATACGATTTTCAGAAGTATCTTAGTGGATTAGAGCCTTATTTAGAGCCTTTTCCACAGATTACACCGAAACAGATTCAGAAGTTATTCCCTAAGAATAAGAAGCTGAAGGTACCTGGTTTATCAGCAATCGACTTTCGATATATGACATATTTGAGCTGGATAGATATTGCTACCAATAAACTATTTATTGTATATCCGTTCGAAGGGCAGTTTATCGGTATTGAGGGTAGAATGACACCAATGAACAAGAAGGGGTATTGCCTGTTCTGTAATCGGCAGCAACAGCTCGCCTTCTTTACGGTCAAGACCAAGCTTGCAAAATCTTCGCCGGATGATTACTCCTCCATTGGTCAATATATTTGCATAGAGAGCCAAGAATGTAATCATAGGATTACGGATACAGCAGCGTTAGAGAGATTCATTCTCTCCACTCGTGCATAATGTTAGAATTAGCAAAGGCTGCTTTTGTAGGTAGCATCAGACTATAGAGCAATAGGGTTTTGAAACGAAAGAGTTCCGTTTCGAAACCCTATTTGCTGTTCGTTCTATTCTGAATTAATTATTTTGAATATTGTTGAAATAGAAACAAAAAAATAATGTGATATAATATTGTTTATGCAAGAGTGGGTAGGAGGACAGGTCATGAACAAAGAAGATCAAATCCTAACGGGTGTCAGGGACCTATATAATAAGATGGTTTGGCTTAACAAAGATAAGATGGAAGCAAGTCTTAAGGGTTATACATCTTCCGAAGTACATTGTATTGAATACATTGAAAAAAATGTAGATTCCAACGTTACAAAACTTGCGGAGTCCTTTTTTATGACTCGCGGTGCCATAAGTAAATTAACTAAGAAACTCATAGAAAAAGGCCTGATCGAAAGCTACCAGAAGTCGGATAACAAAAAAGAAATCTATTTTAGGCTTACTGAGCAAGGAAAAGTAATTTATAAAATCCATGAGAACCTGCACAAAGAGTTTCAAGAGCGGGATAAAGCCGTTTTTGCGCAGATAACCGAGGAACAATTTGATAGTATGCTTAGTTTCGTGGAAAAGTATAGTAGTCATTTGGATGCGGAAATAAAGAAACAGGGTAAAGATATTAAATCGGAATAAAATTTGAATAATGAAAATGAAACCACATGCAGTCGGGCTCTATGGAGAACGGCTGCATTTTTATTGTTATTATTTTGTTGACAAGGAAACAAAATGGCGATACGATAAACATGTTTCCTAGGAATCAAAATAGTAACTTTAAGGAGTGAACATAAATGTCCATATTTAAATCACACAATGAACAGAACACAGAACAATCCGTAGATAAACACGCATTAATATTCGGTCTTGTCTCTGTGTTTCTTTGCGGAATAGGCTTTAGTATCATAATGCCTGTCGTCCCATTCTTAGTGCAGCCTTATACTAGCAGTCCGGGAGAACAAGCAATAGTTGTTACGATGCTGACCTCGGTTTATGCAGTCTGTGTATTTTTTGCAGCCCCCGTACTTGGAGCTTTGAGCGACAAATATGGCCGGCGTCCATTACTCTTAGTATGCCTGTTGGGTTCCGCCATCGGGTACTTGGTTTTTGGCATAGGAGGGGCTCTATGGGTACTATTTGCTGGACGTATAATCGAAGGTATAACAGGCGGCAGCATAAGCACGATCTTTGCATATTTTGCAGACATCATTCCTTCGCAGCAGAGAACCAAATACTTCGGATGGGTAAGTGCAGTTGTAGGTGTAGGCACCGTCATTGGCCCAACGATAGGCGGATTACTTGCTAAGTTTGGTTATTCTGTTCCCTTGTATTTTGGAGCAATCATAACTTTATTGAATGTTGTTTATGGATTCTTTTTTATGCCAGAGAGCCTTGCCAAGAAGAATAGACTGAAGGAGATTACCTTTGTAAGACTGAATCCATTTTCACAGCTTGCAAACTTACTTTCCATGAAAAACTTAAATAGGCTGCTAGTTTCAGCGTTTTTACTCTGGATTCCTAACGGATCTTTACAGGCAGTATTTTCTCAATTTACGATGGATACTTTCAGCTGGAAGCCTGCACTAATCGGACTTATGTTTTCGATTATGGGTCTCCAAGACATCATTTCACAAGGTTTGATCATGCCAAAGCTTTTGAAGAAACTTAGTGATAAACGTATAGCCATTCTTGGAATGGCTTCGGAAATTATCGGTTACAGTTTTATTGCGTTATCTGCGTTGTTCTCATTCTATCCTCTTTTTATCGCTGGAATGTTTATATTTGGCTTTGGGGATTCGATCTTTGGGCCTTCATTTAACGGGATGCTTTCCAAGTCTGTCGATTCTAGTGAACAAGGTTGGATTCAAGGAGGTAGCCAATCTATTCAGGCTTTAGCAAGAATGATTGGGCCTATCATTGGAGGTCAGATTTATGTATCACTAGGCCATGCCGCACCCGCATTTATGGGGATGATCCTTATAGCAGCAGCCATACTCGTTTTGTATAAGCGTCCGGATGTAATTATGTAAACTACCTACGTTTAAGAACATATAAAAATAGGGTTTCAGAACTCAGGGGCAAGTTCTGAAACCCTATTTGTCATAGTTATTGTTTGTTTTTGGAATCTTTATTGATAACCCGTGCAGGACGAGTTACCCAGTTCGTACGATTCATCGGTTTAACTGTATCAATTCTGGTATTTGACGGTTCATTTGAAGCTTCAGTCGATTCTGTTTCAGTAGATGTTGTAACTTCTTGATCCACGCTTTTTTTCCTTGATAGTCCTGTTCCATCATGCTTGCCTCGGTTCCATACTCTTCCCTTACTCATACATACACTCCATTTCTATACGCTTATTCATAAACCATATCATATTAGGACAAGTTAAGGAAGAAAGACATAAGCACAAATCGAAGGATTTTTCAAGTTATATTGGTTACTGGAGATTTCATTTGGCGATAGCTATAATAGTACTGATATTGAAAGGAGAGTACTTATATTATGGCAATCAAGATCATAACAGATAGCGGTTCTGACCTACCCCTTGACTACATGGAGAAGTATAATGTTTCCGTGGTCCATCTACCGGTTCATTTTGGGCATGAGTTAATGCCTGCGGATACGGATACGAAAACCTTTTATGCTAAAATGAGTGAATCCAAGGAGCTACCTACTACGGCAAGTCCAAGTCCAAACCAATTCCTTGAGACATTCAGGCAAGTAGAGGAAGGTACTGACATTATGGTCATTTGTATGTCCTCTAATATTAGTAGCACTTATCAGACGGCTATGATCGCTATGGAAATGTATCAAGAAGAAGGACACACCAATGCGATAGAGGTTATAGATTCCAAGACCTTTTCTGGCGGGTTGTCGCTGATCGTGGGCCTTGCGGCGAAGTGGTCACAGACTTGTTCAAGTCTGCAGGAACTGAAGGACAAGGTGCTTCAGCAAATGGATGAAGTTCGCGCATATTTTACACTGGATACACTTGAGAATGTAATGAAGGGCGGACGTCTAAGCCGGATATCAGGAGCGGTTGCTTCCGTGCTAAATATCAAACTACTGCTTAAAATCAGCGAAGAGGGTACTGTTGAGGTAGTGGAGAAGACCCGGGGTCTTACAAAGGCATTAAACCGGCTGCTTGCGCATTTGGATGAGAAGCAGCATGACTACGAGAAGGCTGTTATCGCTATAGTACACAGTAACTGTGAGAAGCTTGCGCTTGAGATTAAAGAACGCATCTTACAAAAGCACCCGTTCAAAGAAGTTTTACTCTCAAGTATGGGACCTGTAATGG
Organism: Paenibacillus sp. Marseille-Q9583; assembly: GCF_976954365.1. Classification (NCBI taxonomy): domain Bacteria; kingdom Bacillati; phylum Bacillota; class Bacilli; order Caryophanales; family Paenibacillaceae; genus Paenibacillus; species Paenibacillus sp. Marseille-Q9583. Next base: position 17,178 of record NZ_CDRJTB010000070.1, on the reverse strand, counting down.
GAACCTATGCGGGTGAAGGTGGAATTGGTGTTGCTTTTTAATAGGACTCCGAGGGCGTTTATATTTGCCAGCAGATGTTCAGATTTCTGGAATTATACGATCGTACATGGGACGAATTCCTGTGTGCGATTTTTATTTAAATATAAGAATTTGATGGATGTAATAATTTAGCTATTCTTTAGATTGCGTTTAGGTGGGTTTAATAATCGAAGATTATAGTTAGATGGGGTGATTACTGTGTATACAATTCTAATCGCAGATGATGAAGCAGAAATTGTGGAATTGTTGAGATTATATTTAGAGAAAGAGTACAACATTGTGGAAGCGAACAGTGGGACTGAAGCGTTAATGCAAGTGCAGAACCAAAAAATTGATTTAGCGATTCTTGATATTATGATGCCTGGTCTAGATGGACTGCAATTATTGAAGAAAATTCGTGAGTTCCATCATTTCCCGGTGTTATTTTTATCTGCAAAAAGCGAACATTACGACAAAATACTGGGACTTGAACTCGGTGCCGACGATTATATTTCCAAACCGTTTAATCCTTTGGAAATTGTAGCTCGTGCAGGAGCTTTACTGCGGCGGGTACATCATTTTGACGCACAGATTATTGAAGAAAAGGTAGCTGAACAAATTGTGTTGGGAGAATTGAGGCTGGATCAAAGCCAGTGTCTGCTCTATCGTTCAGGAGAACCCGTTGTTCTTACTTCTACTGAGTACAAAATTCTGGAATTAATGATGAAACAACCGGGTCGGGTCTTTACACGAAAAAAAATATATGAGGCGGTATGGGAAGATTTCTATGTGTACGAAGATAATAGTATCATGGTACATATCAGTAATATCCGGGAAAAGATCGAGGAAGACTCCAAAAAGCCGGTTTATTTAAAGACTATTAGAGGGCTGGGATACAAAATTGAAGCGCCTATGGAGCAATAGAGATCAACGACCTTTACAATCATCGCTGACGCTGGATTTTTTGTTATTCATCTGCATTTTGTTTTTTCTTGTGATTGTTTATTATTTGTTCATTAACCTTGATGTGACCCATATGTTCGAAAAAAATAAAATCGCTGATCCTGAATTGAAGGTTGAAGCGAGTGCCTATCGAGATAATCTGGAGCATGGGATAGAAACAAAACGGCTTCTACGTAGCGGTGGGTGGATTGAGATCTTGGGTCAAGACAAGATGGTTATCGACGTAGTTGGAGAGAAGAAGGACGATGTAACACAATATACCGACAATCAGCTCTTAAATAACCTGGAAAACGGAGAAGATCAGGCGTACTTCTACTCGTTAACTACACGTAATAATGCGAATGAATCAGAGTGGCTGCTTTTGAAAATCCCTAGAGAAGTTATCGACATTTCAATTAATAGTGATCCATTAGTTGAATACTTCAACCACTCGCTTTCATACTATGTTTTTTTAGGAGTTGGAATGGTTCTCTTGCTTATTATCGTGTACAGCTATTGGGTGGCACGAAGAATCAGGAAGCCGCTGCGTATTATTACGCTTGGTTTGAAGCAGATGATTGAAGGAAATTATGATACTCGTATCTCGCTATATGCAGAGAAAGAATTTTCGCAAATTGGGGAGACTTTTAATTATATGGCGGACGTAATTGAGAAGACAACGAAAGAAAAACGTCAAGCAGAAGAAAGTAAGAAACGCATGATGGTTGATCTTTCTCATGATCTGAAGACACCCATTACGAGTATACAGGGGTTTGCACAGGCATTGGTTGAAGGTCGTGGTGAGGACGAAGAACGCCAGAAACGGTATTTAACCTATATCTATAATAAATCCTCGCAAGTGACCAAGCTGATTCAAAATATGGTGGAGCTACTTAAAATAGATTCCCCAGATTTTTTACTACGAATGGAGCGTCACGAATTGGGCGAGTTTATTCGTGAAATCGTTGCAGACTCCTATGGTGAGATTGAACAAAAGAACTTCATCCTGCAGCTGAATGTTCCTGAACAGGAAGTGTTCGTAAGCTTCGATGCAGAGCTACTCTCGAGTGTAGTTCATAATTTGATCTCCAATGCTTTGACCTATAATCCACCAGGCACTCATCTGCGAGTGGAGGTTATCCCCTCGGAGAGCGAGGTTACCATTGAAATTGCAGATACCGGAGTAGGTATTCCTGAAGAGCTTTGGTCAACGCTTTTTGATCCGTTTGTTCGAGGAGATAAAGCGCGGTCAACTACAGGTGGAACGGGTCTTGGTTTATCCATTGCTATGAAAAATACAGAGAAAATGGGTGGAACGCTTCATCTCAGTCGCGGAAAGAAGGAACCAACGGTATTCACCATACGTATTCCCAAATAACGAGATGAAAGACACCCGAAAATAGAAGATAGGAGAGAACTATGGCTAAACTGAACACATTCATTCGAGTTTGTATAGCGATCCTTTTAGTGTTAGGCATCGTATTTTTAGGCTCACAAGTTAATTTTATTTTCAGTCCAATCTTGTCTTTGTTTAATGTTATTATCGTGCCCTTAATGTTGGCAGGATTTTTCTATTATTTACTCCGACCTCTAATCAATACTTTGGAGAGATATAAACTAAATCGCTCTGTTGCGATCATCATCGTATATGTGGTCATTGCATTGCTCTTGTTTGGTTTTAGTATTGGAGTATGGCCTTCACTTCGAACACAGCTAATTAATTTTGTCGATAATATGCCAAATCTGATCGCAGCCGTGAATCAGCAGTTATTGAGGCTCGAGGACAGTGGATTCTTGGCTTCTATTATCCCAGCAGATATGGATCTTGCTTCCCAATTGACTGAATATTTGAATAAAGGATTTAATCTGATTTCGAACTACGTAACAGGTCTATTCTCCTTTGTTTCAAATTTCGCGATTATTTTATTTACCTTTCCTATTATGTTGTTTTACATGCTTAAGGAAGGTGGGAAATTTGGTCGTAAGATTGTAAGTTTCTTTCCAAAGAAGTATCGTGGAGAAGGGACTACAATGATGAGTGAAATTGACAGTGCGTTAAGTGGATTCATTGTTGGTCGGGTATTAGTTAATCTGGCACTTGGTGTTCTGATGTATATTGGTTTCCTTATTATTGGACTACAGTATGCATTGTTGTTGACAGTGATTGCTGTTGTGATGAATTTTGTACCTTTCATTGGTGCAATTCTCTCCAGTATCCCAATTTTTATTATCGGATTCATCCAATCGCCGTCCATTGCAGTATGGTCCATCATCATCGTTCTTGTAGCTCAGCAAATTCAGGATAATCTGATTGCTCCCTACATTTTTGGGAAAAAGCTTGATATTCATCCGCTGACAACGATCATCTTAGTGTTGGTTGGTGGAGATATAGGCGGGATTATTGCGATATTGCTGATTATTCCACTGTATATGATTGTGAAAATCCTCTTGACAAAAGTGTATAATTTGTTTGTTAAGAACCACAGGGCAGAGTCAGAGGTAGAAGTAGAGGAGAGCCTTTAATATCTCTTAAATTAACTAATATGGAGGTTGTTTATATGAATGAAGGAACGGAGCAAGGATTAATTCATATCTCAGATGATGTAGTCACATCGATCGTTGGACAGGTGGTTCTTGAAACGCCAGGTATTGCCGGGATGTCAGGAAGTAATATTTCGGACAACTGGGCCAAACGTTTGGGCGGTAAAAATGTGAAAAAAGGTTTGTCTGTAGAAGTGAAGGAAGTAGACGTTGCCATCGACCTGCGGGTTATTGTTAATTACGGATGTGTGATTCAAGAGGTCTGTTATATGCTGCAAAAAAATGTGCGTAATGCTGTGGAGAATATGATGGGCTTGTCCCTTGTTTCGGTAAATGTGAAAGTTGAGAAGGTAGCCCTTCCAGTATAGGGATATCTCTCAAATAGGCACCGTGATATAGGCTTCTGCATAGAATGGAGCAAATCCATTTACGGAGGTCAGAGCATCCATGTCGACATATAACACTGGGCAAGAGCAGAATGTGATTTATCAGGCCGATCCTGCGGTGATCCGGCACCTGCACGGTGTCCGTGATTCCTTGCATCAATCTTGCAAGCCCTACTTAAACCATAGGGTGAATGTACAGACTTTAGATGGCTTAGTGCATGAAGGCACTATTGCCGGAGTAGATAATAAGCATTTGTATTTGAACGTTGCAGTAAATGGGCAAATGCCGCGCGGATATTATAACCCTTACCAGCCTTATCATCCGGGTTATGGTCCGGGTCATGGTCATGGTCCTTATCCCGGCTCGGGTCCTTACCCAGGTCCTCCTAATAATAATGTGATCTTGCCGCTTGTGTTGTTCGAACTGCTGGCTATTTCTTTGCTCTAAAGTTAAATTCTATTGAATGAGAGCATGTACTGGTTTTGCGATCGTACGTTGACGCGACTAGTCATGTTCTTTTTTTGTGTAATTGATGTGTACTCTTGATATAATTGCTGTAATACTGGAGGTGTCATATGATTAAATATCCGATTTTGAACAAGAATGCGACAATAGGGGTAACAGCACCTTCATCTGGAGTAGGCGCTCAAAATGCAGAGTTAATTAAGCTTACTTCAAGCCGGTTGGAGTCTAAAGGATTTAATATGATTTGTGGGGATACGGTATGGACGCAAGAGAAAGCCAAATCCGCACCGGCCAAAGTTCGTGCTCAGGAGTTTAACGAGATGATGAGCGCTGAGCATATTGATATCCTTATTCCGCCTTGGGGCGGGGAGCTGTTAATTGAGGTTCTTGAGTTTATTGATTTTGATACCATGAAGGACAAGTGGATCTTAGGTTATTCAGATATTAGCGTGCTGTTGCTTGCAGTTACTTTAAGAACAGGGATTGCCACGGCCCACGGAACTAACCTTGTTGATTTAAGAGGAGAGTATTCAGATGATACCACAGCCATGTGGGAAGCGGTTCTAGAGACGAAAGCAGGGGATTCTATTGTCCAGCATTCATCGCTTAAATATCAGGGGGAATGGCAACATGATGCTCCTACGCCTTATGTATTTCACTTGACAGAAGATACCCGTTGGAAGACAGTATCCTCTGGTCCTGTAACTATGAAAGGGCGTCTGCTAGGGGGCTGCATAGATGTAATTAGGCATCTGATTGGCACACCATTTGGCAATCTGCGGCATTTCCAAGAACAAATGATTAACAATGAACCGATCCTATGGTATTTGGAAAACTGCGAACTGAATACGGTTGATGTACGTAGGTCATTAGTTCAGATGAAGCTCGCAGGTTGGTTTGAGAATTGTTCTGGCATTATGTTTGGCAGAAGTCCTGCTAATCGACCAGTAGAGAACTACACGGCTGAAGACATCTACGCAGAGCTTTATGAGGAGCTCCAGGTACCTATTGTGTATGATATCGATTGTGGTCATATTCCACCGCAAATTACGCTTATAAACGGTGCGTACGCTGAAGTTGATGTGACGGACGGAGTAGGAACGGTAAAGCAATTTTTCTATGAATAAATGCATACAAAAAAGGGACAACCATTTGGGTTGTCCCTTTTACTATTAGTTCCCTGTAGTTACAATTGCAGTGATTTCCTCGTCTAGGTCTAGCCTTACATCTTCGCGGTATGCACGAATGCCATATTCGCTAAGCATGTAACGTAGGATCGCCTCGATCATGTTAGACTCAACTAAATATTGACTACGTCCCTGTACCCAAACCTCAGCAGAGTATCCGGTGTCTTCTTCCCAGCTCAGTTCTACTTGAACATCTTCAGGGCGAACCGCTTTACGTTCAGCCATGTGTAGGCAGAGGGCATTGATGATCTCATCCATGCTTAGAACCATTGTTGACATTAGTAACGACCACCTTGATCTTCTAAGCGACGACGTTCTTTTCTGCGACGGAAGAAGGACATCACGAGCATTACGAGCACATAGATAGCAAGCATATTAATGACGAATCCTAGAATGTTACCGAAGGCACCCATACCGGCGAACATTCCGCCGAACAGTAACCCAGCCAAACCGCCGATCATCATACCTTTCATTAAGCCGCCACCGCTGAAGAATCCCCGTTTCGTATTCGGAGTAGATCCTGCTGTGGAGCTTTTAGTGCTATCGCTTTTCCTTACGTTATCGGTTGTTGATTTTTTTGGAGTTGTTGAATAACTACGAGTGCCGGATTTAAATCCGCCACCCCCTCGCTTCGCATCCACAAAGTTCGGGGTAGCTACGGCGAAAAATAGAGTGAAGGCCATTACAATCATCATTACGCGTTTCATTGGTTTCATTTAGTACGAAAACCCTCCTGTGAGTATGAATTTGTGTGCATGTTCAGTATTACGCAGCTAGTCCTACTAGGTTTCAATTTTTATTTAAAATATAAGAAAGTTTATGCTTGTCATAATTTATACTTTTTTAAACACAAAAAAAGCGTGGATCTAGGATCCACGCAATTAGCAGAAAGAAGGTAGTTACTCAAATCATTTATACCCATCAACGACAAGCTCAAGCGCTCCGGTAGCCGGATCGATGATCATGCCATGCACAGGTACATTTGGGGGTAGTAATGGATGCTTATTGATCAGATTCACAGTTTGGGATACCCCTTCTTGAATATTGTCAAATCCGCGTAACCACTTGGTAAGCTTGATCCCGGAATTCTCCAGCGTGTTCAGCACCTCTTCGGATACTCCACGTTCTTTAATGGAGTTGATCATATGTTCTGCGTTGAGGGAAGCCATACCACATTCATAGTGCCCAACAACAATAACTTCCTCCGCATCAAGTTCATATAACGCAACCATGACACTACGCATAACACTACCAAAAGGCTGAGAAATAACTGCTCCGGCATTTTTGATGATTTTGACATCGCCGTTTTTAAAGTTCATAGCTTTTGGTAATAGTTCAACCAGACGGGTATCCATACAGGTGATTATCAACATTTTTTTATCTGGATAACGACTTGTTAGATACGCTTCATAATCTTTATTCTCTACAAAACTCTTATTAAAGTTAATAATATCGGATACATGGCTCATAATCGTTCTTCCTCCCTAAAATCACTGAATTGTACTTACATTACGCATATCTCTTACCAGGATATTGTTGCCGTAAATCTGTGAATCACTGTCTAGCTTAAAGGAAGAGAATCGTTCCTCGGCATCTAGACGCATCTTGTCTTCAAAAAAGATTTCCTGCTGGCGGCTTACGACAAAGGGAAGGGTATCACATTCAATCCTAGAATCTCCGTCCTCCACTTCTGAAACAATCAGTAACACAATAATTCCGTCACACCCGCAGCCTTCCGTATCATAAAAGAGCTTGAAAAATCCTGGCCGGTCTTCAAGCCTTTCCTTCAACTTCCTTTCTGCGAGAGGTGTAACTTGAATCATCATAGCCTGTTCACGCTCCTTTGAATTTTGTGCGAAGCAAGGTCTGCTTCTTATGTAACCCATTGAATATTTTAAATTAGAGATGTAATCTCTGAAGTTGATTATACTCATTCAAAAAAGTATCATCAAGAGGAGTCGGCAAAACAGAGAAAGCAGGTGTAATAAAATGGAACAGCAAGTGAAGGAACAGTGGGAGAAATTTAGCGAGTTATTATCAAAAATAAGTGGATATTCAGAGGCCATAGAATTACTTCACTGGGATTTACGCACCGGTGCGCCACGTAAGGGAGTAGAGGTTCGTTCGGGTACGATTGGGATGCTGAGTGGAGAACTGTTCAGACTCGGAATTTCGGAGGAAATGGGAGATTTTACTGAATTTTTTACCCGTCCTGAAGTGATTTCCCAGCTATCACATGATCAGAAGAAGATCGTTACCGATTGCCGTAAAGAATATGAGCGCAGCAAGAGTATCCCTTCCAAAAGATTTGAGGAGTACGCTGTCCTGTCCGCACATTCCCAAACCATCTGGGAAGAAGCCAAGGAGAATGATGATTTTGTTACTTTTGAACCTTACTTAAGCAAGATAGTTGCTCTAAAGCAAGAATTTATCGATTATTGGGGTGTAAAAGGAACGCGGTACGATACGCTTCTTGATATGTATGAGCCTGATCTTACGGTAGAAAAAGTGGATGAAGTATTCAGCCGCCTGCGCAGCCGTCTGGTACCATTGGTAGAAGCTATCGCTGCTTCGCCTAATAAACCGGACACAAGCTTCTTACAGCAGATCTTCCCTAAAGAACAGCAGGAAAAGTTCGGCAACTTTATTTTAGAGCAAATGGGCTACGATTTTGACGCAGGTCGTTTAGATGAGAGTGTGCATCCTTTTGCAACAGGATTGAATCCAGGCGACGTTCGTATTACAACCGCTTATCTGCTTGATAATGTGACTAGTGCCATATTCAGCTCACTACATGAAGGTGGACATGCGCTTTATGAGCAAAATATCAGCAAGGATTTTGTTGGAACGCCACTGGCACAAGGTGCATCGATGGGGATTCATGAATCTCAGTCGAGACTATGGGAGAACATGATCGGACGCAGCCGGGCTTTCTGGCAACGTTATTACGGGGATCTTCAACAACAATTCCCGGAGCAGCTTGCAAATGTGGAGTTGGAAGATTTCTACCGGGCGATCAACAGCGTGGAGAACTCATTTATCCGGATCGAAGCAGATGAGCTTACATACAATCTGCACATTATCGTGCGTTATGAGATCGAGAAGCTTATTTTTAATGAAGGCCTTTCTGTAAAAGACTTGCCTCAAGTATGGAATGCTAAGTATCAAGAGTATCTGGGTATTACTCCGCCATCTAACGCTCTTGGTGTGTTGCAAGATGTCCATTGGTCTGGCGGGGATTTCGGATACTTTGCTTCCTACTCTTTAGGTAATATGTACGCTGCACAGATTCTGAGTACTCTTCGAAAAGAGTTACCGGAGTTTGATGAGTTAATTGCTGCAGGGAACCTACTACCTATTAAAGAGTGGCTAACCGATAAGATCTATCGTTTCGGCAATAGCTTAACGCCTTCACAAATTATTGAGCAAGTAACGGGGGAACCACTGAGTCCAGATTATTTAGCTGATTATTTAGAAGCGAAGTATACGGAGATTTACAAACTGTAATCCAGTAGGGTACGCGTGCTATAATAGAAAGAAAGCTTAGACGGAAGGATATGGATATGGCAAATACTCACACCTACAGCCGGAGAGAAGAAGTCGCGAATGCGATTACGCACGGGATTGGAACGGTATTAAGCGTGGCCGCACTTGTTCTGCTTGTTGTTTTTGCAAGTCTGAAAGGAACGACATGGCATGTGGTCAGCTTCTCCATCTATGGAACGACAATGCTGCTTCTGTATCTGAATTCAACACTAGTGCATAGTCTCAAAGAGGGTAAGGCGAAGGATTTGTTCGAATTTTTCGATCATTCCGCTATTTATCTGTTTATTGCTGGCACGTATACCCCCTTTTTGTTAGTCGCCATTCGGGGAACGCTTGGATGGAGTTTGTTCGGCGTTATTTGGGGAATCGCAGTGTTCGGCGTTTTCTTCAAGGCATTTTTTGTTAAAAAGTTTCTGTTCATGTCCACCATATTTTACATCGCAATGGGCTGGCTGATTGTAATCGCTTGGAACCCTCTTTCGGCTGTTGTAGCAGACGGAGGAATGATCCTGCTGATGGCTGGAGGTATACTCTATACATTAGGTACTGTTTTTTATGTGTGGAGAGGGTTTCCATACCATCATGCGATTTGGCATGTATTTGTCCTTGCGGGTAGTGTCACACACTTCTTCGCCGTATTGATTTATGTACTGCCGATCCAATAATTTCAAGCGTATTTATTGCGTGAAAAAAGGATTTTTAATAAAGAAAGAGATGACAAGCAAAAATGCTTGACATCTCTCTTTCTTTTAGGTATCATAAGGGACGTTGTGAAGGTGTAAAGTGTTTTTCCTTGACGAAGGGAGTGCCCTTAATGAGTCAGGAGAATAGGCTCGAGAAAACGAATCGTATCAATCTGCTTTTTGCCTTTTATGAACGACTGCTTACAGATAAGCAGCAAACGTTTCTTAAATATTATTTTCACGACGATTTTTCCTTGGGAGAGATTGCCGCTGAATTTGAAATCAGCCGCCAAGCCGTTTATGAACATATTAAACGGGCGGAGCAAGTCCTAGAAAATTATGAAGAAAAACTTGGTTTATTAGTGAAGCATGAGAGTCGCACCAAATATTTAGAAGAACTGCGCAGACTGCCGGAGAATGGGATGCTGCCTGAGCAATATAAACTTCGGTTCGCGGAGATCGTGGATCGCTTGCAGAGGTTAGAGTAGCATGAAGGGAGAAACTGCATATGGCGTTTGAAGGTTTAACCGGAAGATTGCAGAATGTGTTCAGCAAGCTGCGCGGTAAAGGTAAAGTATCCGAAGATGACGTAAACGAAGCTATGCGCGAAGTACGGTTGGCCCTTCTGGAAGCCGACGTTAACTTCAAGGTAGTTAAAGAATTCGTGGCTAAGGTGAAAGAAAAGTCTATTGGAACAGAAGTGATGGACAGCTTTACACCTGGGATGGTCATCATCGACATCGTTAACAAGGAACTAACCGAACTGATGGGCGGAAGCCAAGCGAAGCTGGCCAAGTCGAACAAGCCACCAACTGTCATTATGATGGCGGGTTTACAAGGGGCGGGTAAGACAACCACTTCGGGTAAGCTGGCGAAGCTGTTACAGAAGGGCAATCATCGTCCATTGCTTGTTGCGGCAGATATTTATCGCCCTGCTGCGATCAAACAGCTTCAAGTACTTGGAGAACAAATTAAAGTTCCAGTATTCTCGCTAGGTGATCAGACTAGTCCGGTAGAGATTGCCAGACAAGCTGTACAACATGCGAAGGATAACGGACTTGATTATGTAATTATTGATACTGCAGGCCGCCTGCACATTGATGAAGAATTGATGGAAGAACTGAAGCAGATTCATAACATTGTAAATCCTGATGAAGTTCTGTTAGTAGTAGATGCAATGACCGGTCAAGACGCCGTGAACGTAGCTGAGAGCTTTAATAAGCAGCTTGAGCTTACAGGGGTTGTATTGACGAAGCTTGACGGCGATAGCCGCGGTGGTGCTGCACTATCCGTCAAAGCCGTAACTGGTTGCCCGATCAAATTCGCTGCGCTAGGTGAGAAGATTGACGCATTGGAGCCGTTCCATCCGGAACGTATGGCTTCGCGGATTTTGGGTATGGGCGACATGTTGTCGCTGATTGAGAAAGCTCAAGCGAACATTGACACTGATAAAGCTAAGGAAATGGAACGTAAGATGCGCAATGCAGAATTTACGTTTGATGATTTCCTTGAGCAAATGGATCAGGTGAAGAAGCTTGGCCCGATCGATCAAATTCTTGACATGCTACCTGGCATGAACAAAGCCAAGGGCATTAAGGATTTGAAGGTTGACGACAAGCAAATGGGTCGCGTTGAAGCCATAGTTCATTCTATGACTAAGACGGAAAAGCGTCAGCCCGAGATTATCAACCATAACCGCCGCAAGCGTATTGCTGCTGGTAGCGGAACTTCGGTTGCCGAGGTCAACCGCCTCATTAAGCAATTTGATGAGATGCGTAAGATGATGAAGCAATTCTCAGGCATGATGGGCGGAGGCGGCAAAGCCTCTAAGAAGAATGCGATGAAGCAGCTTAAAGGTCTAGGTGGAAAAGGTATGAAGTTCCCTTTTAAATGATCTTGCTGTTCTAATATCTCGAAACTATTATAAGGAGGTGATTTTTCGTGGCAGTACGTATTCGTCTGAAAAGAATGGGAGCGCATAAAGCGCCTTTCTATCGTGTAGTGGTTTCCGATTCCCGGTCCCCTCGTGACGGTCGTTTTATCGAGGAAATCGGTTATTATAATCCGATTGAACAACCGGCAGTAGTTAAGATCGATGAGGAAAAAGCTCTTAAATGGCTTCAAACAGGTGCGCAAGCATCTGATACAGTACGCAACTTGCTTTCCAAAGCAGGCGTAATGAAGAAGTTTCATGAGCTTAAGCAACAGAAATAATGACTGATTGCGAGGGTCCTCTATGGAAGAATTAGTTGGAGTAATTGCTAAGGCTTTAGTGGATCATCCAGAAGATGTGACGGTACGAGCGGTGGAGAAGGATCACCTAATTGTCTATGAACTGTCCGTACATCCTGATGATGTTGGAAAGGTCATTGGCAAACAAGGAAGGATCGCTAAGGCGCTCCGTACAGTAGTCACATCTGCAGCAGTCAAGAGCGATAAACGCGTAACTGTAGATATTTTATCTTAAATGATGCGTACAATGAGGGGCTAGGGATAGTATATCCCGGCTCCTTTTTGTTCAAATATAGATTAGATGAAGCTTATAAAGGAGAGGGTTATATGACAGAAGAGTTAACCGTAGGCAGACTTGTGAATACGCATGGTATTCGTGGGGAGATTAAAGTACTATCCCATACCGATTTCCCTGATGTTCGTTTTGCTGCAGGTAAGAAGCTGCAGGTGATCCCTGCAGATGGCAGTTCTAAATTCGAAGTAACTGTAGAGTCCGCTCGTGAGCACAAGGGTATGTTCATCGTTAAGCTCAAAGGGTATACGAACATCAATGAAGTGGAAAAATATAAAGGAAGCCTCCTGAAGGTTCCGAGTAATGATCTGGTGGATCTCCCTGAGAACGAATACTACTTCCACCAAATCGTCGGTTGTGAGGTATACACGGATGAAGATGAAAACAAACCACTCGGTACGATTACAGAAATCTTACAGCCTGGTGCGAATGACGTATGGGTTGTTAAGCCTGCAAAAGGACAAGACATCCTAATTCCTGTAATCAACGATGTAGTCCTGAATGTCGATATAGAAGCCAAACGAATTGTTGTCCATTTGATGGAAGGGTTATTGCCATGATGAGAATTGATGTGCTTACGCTCTTTCCAGAAATGTGCGAAGGCGTATTCAGCACAAGTATTCTTGGTAAAGCACGTGAAAAAGGAATCGTCTCCTTAAATGCTGTGAACTTCCGTGATTTCTCTGGAAATAAGCATAACAGTGTGGATGATACACCGTATGGCGGTGGCGGGGGCATGGTGCTCAAGCCTGATCCGATTTTTAATGCAGTCGAGCATGTGCTTGGTATTACACCGAACGAGGAAGTTCACAATCGATCTGATGAAGTGGGCTCTGTGAAACCGCGTATCATCCTTATGTGCCCACAAGGAAAAACTTACAATCAGAAGATTGCAGAGGAACTGGCGCAAGAGCAGCACCTAATCTTCATATGTGGGCATTATGAGGGATATGATGAGAGGATTCGTGAGCATCTGGTAACTGATGAACTTTCAATGGGTGATTACGTGCTAACAGGTGGAGAGCTGCCTGCGTTGACGGTTATAGATTCCATAGTTCGGCTTCAACCGGGAGCACTTGGAAATGAAACCTCTGCGATATCTGACTCGTTCAGCACTGGACTGCTAGAATATCCGCACTACACACGTCCTGCCGAGTTTCGCGGCTGGAAGGTACCGGATATTTTGCTGAGTGGTCATCATGCTAACATCGACATATGGCGGAGAGAGCAGGCACTGCTGCGCACGTTGGAACGCAGACCGGACCTGCTTGAGACTGCAGAACTTACATTGAAAGACAAAAAGACACTGGAACGTCTAAGAAATGTGGACAAACCGGAGTGATAATTTGATGAAACAGGTATATTTGACGTCTTTTTAACGTATCTTACGTTGAGGAGGCGTTTTTGTTATGTGTACCTGAGAACAAATAAAATAATAGTTTTCAAAATAATATGAGTATTGGTGCGTTAAAGGCTTCTTTTTAGGGTAATGAATAGAGGTGCCGCACTAATATATGCAGCTGATAACGCAGCAAGCTTAACTATTGAAGGGAATGAACTGAAGTGACTACGAAGACGCATGAAGAATTCAAGCCTAGCGTGGACACAATCCACAAGGAAACGGAGCCGCTCCGCACCGTGAATGATATTATCGATTTTTATACAAATCGCAATGCCCATTCGCCATTTAAAGAGTGAACATATAAGATTGAATGTTAGGGATTGATTGTTAGGCTTAATAAAACCATTAGATACAGTGAATTTTGTGTTCGCTGTCGCTAATGGTTTTATTCTTTTAGAAGGTAACAACGCTTGAATCCTATTACTCCGGTTAAACTGTAAATAACCACTTTCCGATGAGATCTAGCATCTCAGCGAAAAGTGGTTATTTTTTGAAATTATAAGAAAGTATACGATTCACGATATACTTTATCCTTATAATTCTCGCACAAACGCTTACCGTCCTTAAAAGGACGCCTAAGGCGTTTTAGCTTGCTATAAAAGTTCGTGGAGGCACATGTTATTCTTTGCGTAAGATTTTGTGTACTCCTGTAAGAAGTGAGTACAGCGCAACACATACGAGAACAGTAACTGCCCATGCATAGTTGCGAACGGTGTAAGTAAGTGAAGCTAAAATAACGAAAATAGTGATACGCAGTACGCCTTCTTTAATAAATTGTTTTCTTTCAACATTCATGAGATTGGCCTCCTCGAATGGATGGGATATTGCGGACTGCTAGCCGTAGTTAGGTCTTACATTATCTATAGCCTTGAGGAATACGAAAGATACAAGGATCGGAAAAAGTAAATATTGACCCAAAGTCCGACCTATGTAAGTTCGCCGTTACCGACCTGTACTCCTACACATAGATTATATCATTACGAACAAGGAGGAGTACACTAGTGGAAGCTTATTATAACTGTTTGCGTTGTAAGGATAGAAGGGTGCGGATTCTGACTAGAGACGGTAGACAGCATGAAGGCGTTATTACAGATGTAGACAGATACAATGTTTACTTAAGAACTGACAATGGTTCTGTGCATACTTCTGCTTTTTGGGGAAATTCTTTTGCCGGAAATCAGATCTTAACTTTAAGTTTATTCACTCTGCTAGCCATCGCATTAATCTAATCATTAGGAACCAAAAACAGACCGTCCGATTATCCCGGACGGTCTGTTTACTGCTGATTACTGTACTGTAATTGCACCTATATTTGAGCTTAGGGACAATAAGGGGCCGCCTCCATTGATATCGGTCTTTCCGCCTTCTACACCTTTGATTTGCCCGAGATCACTATTGGCTTCTAAGCTGCATTTCATACCATCGGCTAGGACAGCACTGAGGCTGCCGACCTCTGTTTTGGCTTTTAGGCTGCTATCATTCTTCATCCCTGCTATATCCATTCGTATGCTGCCAGTATCGGATTCTATAGTGGATTTGCCAGTGATTTTAGCTCTTTCAATATTGATCGCTCCAACGTTGCTGACGATTTGATAATTCCCCTCTAGATTGTGAAGACGAATTTGACCTACGTTATTTGTGATTATATATTTATTCATGCTGGCGGGGAGCTCTATATTATAGCTTATGCTAAAATCTGAATATCCGTATTTGTCTTGCGCCCATGTCCATAAGTCCTTCTTAGGATTTGATTTGGAATGTGTGGATACCTTCAAAGTATCACCACTGACCTCTACTAAAACTTCAGCATCATCCATAATCTTTTGACGGTCAGACGCATGGAGAGAGCTGTTGTGGGCTGAAATCGTTGCATTTACATGGATCAGATCTCCTGTGACAGCTGTAACTTCTATTTCTCCTACTGCATTGTCCATGCTGAGTACGGATGCTGAACCGATCGCTTGCGATACGGAGAGTTCTTTGCTAATGCTGTCTGCTTTAACTTCGTCAACTACCTTAGTAGCTGTTTCCTCAACGGCTTGCTGCACAGTTGCAGCTGCTTTTCCTAGCTCTTGCTTGACAACTTCACCAATGTTCTGGTGCGCATCCTCAGAAATACTCTTTTCAACCTCATTTTTGGCAGATTGTCTGCCTGGTAATTCAGTGCAACCCGCCAAAAGTACGATAGATAATACGGCTACTGCTGCTAATACACTATTATTATTCCTTTTCCTCATTGAAAAAACTCCTCCTCATATATGGGTGTATGTGATCTGACATATGTGATTTCGTTATGTACTTCTGTAAGTATAGCTTATGGAATTTATCTGTAAAAACGGCTGGAGGCGGGTTATTATACTGGACCAAAGACTAGGTCTCAAAAGTGTTCACTACACTTCGATTTTTAATTGTGCTAAAATAAATGAAAGATCACTCGCTGAATAAATACGGTACCGGTACATATTTAAAAGGGCGCGGAAATCCTCATATAGAACCTTCAGCAGCTACTGAAAATCGCTTTTTTCGGATAGAAGTGCATAGGTGTGCTAAGGCTACATTGTATACAGATATAGACCGTTACCTCACTTGCAGAACAGGGCGGTCTTTTTACTTTCTTTCTTTAATAAATCCTGAAGGGTGGAGGGAGCCAAATGAAATATGTAGCCATTTTGCTTGCCTTAGTAGTTTTGACAGGCGTATATTTTTTAGTCTGGAAACGGAAAATAAATACTACAAAAAATTATCCGCGTACCACTCAGAACAATGTAATCTCAATGGATAGTCATCGTAAAGCCAAACAGAGCCCAGGGGAGCAGCCTTGCTCTTCTTGTAAGAAGAAGAATGGAAAGCTTGTCTTCTATGCACAAGATAATGGAACTGTGGTTGGTCTATGTAAAGATTGCCAATCGAAGGCGAAAAAAAGAGATATGCTACCGCTTTAAATAGAAAAAATAAGTTGTATTAGCCCGTCTTTTATGGTATTATTATCTCTGTTGTGTGGAATACGGTGGTCCGCTGCGGATAATGAGGGAGAGCAAAGATCTCTCCGGAAGAGGCAAGAACACCTGTACGGAAGGAGGAAGTCCTTAATGAATATCCTACAAGCTATTACGCAAGAGCAACTTCGTAAAGATATCCCGAGTTTTCGCCCGGGTGACACTTTGAAGGTGCATGTAAAAGTAATCGAGGGAACTCGTGAGCGTATCCAGTTGTTCGAAGGCGTTGTAATCAAACGTCGTGGCGGTGGAATCAGTGAGACTTTTACGGTTCGTAAAATTTCTTACGGTGTTGGTGTGGAAAGAACATTCCCAATCAACTCGCCTAAAATCGAGAAAATCGAAGTGGCTCGTCGTGGTAAAGTGCGTCGTGCTAAACTTTATTATCTTCGTGAACTACGTGGTAAAGCAGCGAGAATTAAAGAAATTCGTCGCTAGAATAGTGACAAAGGAAAGGGGCTTGAATTCAAGCCCCTTTCGTTTTATT